>WRNK01000141.1 GCA_009776675.1 Methanimicrococcus sp. | reverse complement strand
GAGCAGATGTCAACCTTCGGCTTCTCAACGGCAATACCCCCCTTCACTATGCGGCAGCAAACGGCAACAAATTCCTCGGGTCAGCACTGATTGAAAAAGGAGCAGATGTGAACTATCAAAACGAAGCCGGCGAATCTCCCCTGATCATTGCAGCCATTCGCGGGAGAAATGATTTTTCCGCCATACTCATCCAAAAGGGTGCAAATGTTGACACAGTTGACAATTTAGAACACAGTGCCATGTATTATGCTTCAGAGGGCGGATTCACAGAAATTGCAGAACAGCTGATCGTGGCTGGTGCAAAAAACTAAACCTCAAATTTGACAAACATCTGTTGTAAACATACAGTTAAGGTAAAAAAAATGCGGAGTTTTTTTATGAACGCACAGCAAATTCAAAAGGAAATTGAAAAATATCAGGCGGAAATGGCAGCGATTCAGCTCAAATATGCTGCCGATCCCACCCCGGAAAACATCGCAAAGATGCAACAAGAAATGGTAATCCTCTCTCAAAAAATGACTGAACTTTCCATGCAGTACGCTGTAAGTGGAAATTTCGACATATCCGACTTTTTGGAAGACGATGACGACGATGATTATGACGATGACGATGATGCAGGAATCCGGCAATTCATTTTGGACAATCCTGTGCCGCCGGACAAAGAAAAATACATGCTCATCGGCGCCTTACTTCTCTCCACACATGGCGAGATATGGCAGACCCTTGCCTCGATGGAAGTTGATGACTATTGGCTGGAAGTTTTAAAACAAGGCTGGGGCATTTCGGAGATCAAAGAAGGCAAAAAGATGCTCGAATCTTTACTTGAGGGGCGGCATACGATTGTTTATGGCGAAGATTTCCTCAAATTTAAAGCCGGTCAGCCTCACAAGCTGGATAGTGACAGCATAGAAGCTTATAATGCCACACTCGAGTGTTTGGATGAAGATTTCCCCACTTTTCTTTCCTATGCGGAGAAATGCGACAATATACTTGCATGGGATTTGGAACGCGTCGGTTATCTGGCACGGATTTTCCATCATGTGGGTTGGATGGATGAAACAGAAACTTTCGATTGGCTCAAAAAAGCCGCCGACAAAATCAAAGCAGCTTACTCCTCTTGGGAAAAATATATCGCCGCCATTCTCGTGGGACGGGCAATCGCATATGCTTTTGATGACCTTATGATCGCTGTTGCAGAGGACATTTTGGTTAACGGCAAAGAGTTTTTGGATGCACATCCCATCAAAAAGCTGTAAGGTGCCGGTTTTTTGGACGCTGTTTGGAAATTGACATGACCCATACCTTGAATTTGCCGAACACAGCCGGCAAATTCATATGGTCGCATTTGAGCTTTAAAGTAAATGAAAATTGTTTTTATAACACAAACAGGAGATGCTTTTTTGAATCGTTTTACTGCAAAGAATAAGGATGGGTATTTTGTTTCCGACGAAGAGATTAAAAAAGCAATTCAAAGATTGGGAGAATTTGAGGACGCTTATGAAGATTTAATGAATCGTCAAGTGCAAATCCCAAAAGAATTGGAAAGCATGCGTATAGAAGGAAAAGACAAAACAGTTCGTTATAAGGAAACAATGGCTCAAAAACTTATAAACAACAGCATTATGCTGTTTTTTGAGGAACATGGGTTAAAATAATTTGTACCATATCATAACTGCCGGAGTAAAACCATATGTGGCAGTTAGTTTTTCTTTATCCGAATCGTCACGCACTGCGTGACCAATTAACACGGATGCATACCGTTTCTTTTTTACCCAAAATCCCCAAGACTTTTCTGCTCTTGTTTCTGCCCTTGTTTTTGTTTTTTCCAAGCCGCATTTATGTCTTCGCTCTTATACAGCAAATTGTGTCGATTGCATTCGTGTTTGAAAACAGCAAACAGCTCTTTTGCGCTATCGCATTGACAAGAGTATTTCATGCCGTATTTTTTCGTGTAGTATTCTTTTAAACCTGGATAATGTTTGTCTAAATTTTCATAATAATATTCACGGTTTCCGTCTCGAAGCGTTAATCCAAAACCATAGCAAAGGACATATTTTGCGTTGTTTTCTGCCGCTTTTTCAATGATCGTTTTGACATTTTCAATCGTATCCGTAATTTTTGGAAGCACGGGATTCATGTGTATTCCCGAAAAAATATCGGCATCGGCTAACTCTTTAATTGCATTCAAACGATCGGATGTTGTTGAAACATTTGGTTCAATCTTTTGACAAACATCATCCCTTGCGGCTGTAATTGTTATTCCGATATTTACGGGAGAATGTGATTGGATTTCGGAATAAATATCAATATCTCTTGTCACAAGAGCCGATTTTGTAATCACGCTGATTCCGCATTTATGTTTGTTAAAAAGAGAAAGTGCCGAGCGCGTCAATTCAAATTCGGCTTCACACACATTGTACGGATCACTCATAGAACCCGTTCCGATGATCATTTTCGGGCTTGATTTTCGGCGTGCTTTCAATTCCTGTTCAATAAGAAGAAGCGCATTTTCTTTGGCATAAATTTCGGAAAAGTCATCATCGAGGCGGCCGCTTTTGTAACATTCGCTTCTTGAATCGCAATAAATACACCCATGACTGCAGCCGCGATAGATATTCATTGTGTGGGTATTGCCAAAAAGATCCGATCCGGATGCCGCCGGCAAAATCATTTTTTTGGCAGGAATGTATTTCATATGGAATTTTACAGTTTTGATGGTTTATATTTATTTGCTGCCGGTACTTATATCAGAATACGATTCTTTGATTGATGAATTAAAACAGATATTTGAATAAAGAGAAACTCTTTCAATCTTCAAAATTAACGCCTTCAAATTTGTAAAAAGACATTTCTTTGTACATATTGTCTTTTTCATCAAAAAAGCAATTTATGTATATAGCTTCGCCATCACGGTAAATTCTGACCTTTATATCATCTTTTTTAAAATCGGAAGCAGAAGACAAATGCGTTTATGGAAAAATCCCCTCAATTATCGAATTATCTATTAAAAAGGAGATTGGAAAAGGTGCATATATCGACCCGATTAGTCTATACGGGGGATCAGAATTCGAGTTTTTAATACAAAAAGGGGGATGGGAGAATCCACGATTTAAAATAACATCAATTGAAACATATACGGCAGACAACGAGAAATTATATAATATGATACGGGTTGATGAGACGATTTAATAATCATAATCATTTTCGTATTTTTTCCATACTTCTTCATCGGTTAAATTTTTGTCCTCTTCCATTATTTTTTTAACCTGTTCTATTTCTTTCATGTACCATTCTTTTATAGCGAGGTCTTCTGTATTCTCAATTTTTTTATTGAAAACATTTATCATGTTCTCTCCCCCACGTCTTCTCACGGTAATTCCATATGGCGCAAGCATTTTATCTCCTCAATATTAAATTTATTTGCATTATTTAAATCTTCTTAATCATGCATCTTATTTCTGTTTTTGGGGTATCTTCATCAATTAAATACTCGGTTTTACCTTTCTTTTTCCCGTGAAATCTGACGAAACAATCTTAAAAACACAAATGTTTTCAGCTTGATCCCCGGTAAAAATAACTTCTTTTCCGGATTGGTGCTTAAACATAATGGATAGCGCTTCGCATTTTTTATCGTCATCATCAATGAAAACAACGTCGCCATAGCCGATAACACTTGCAAAATAATAACCGGAATTGCATGGCGTATCCGCAAACAGCGGCTCTCCTTCATACGCCATTTCAAAGCACACCTTATTGTTTTTTCTGAGAATTTCCAGTTTCTTGCCTTCAAGCGCGCTGTGGAAGTACAGCTCAAGAAGGCTGCCGTCAATTATTTTATAACCGTAACTGAGCGGCACAACATAAGGCGTATTGTCGTTTACCATTGCGACATGGCACGTTTTACATTCAAGAAGGATTTTTTCTATTTCGCTTATGTTTGTTATTTCACGGTCTTTTCTTCTCATTTCTTACACCATTATTTTTCAAATATATTTCGTGTGTTTAACCTTTACCTTTTTATGCCTTATTCATTTTG
>WRNK01000140.1 GCA_009776675.1 Methanimicrococcus sp. | reverse complement strand
ATACATACTCATTAATTTGTTTTATTCTGCTCGCCGTCAGCGGTATCAAGCAGTTTTTTCATATCGTCAAAATCCGGCAGGGCTTTTTGCCACTGCTCCGGCATTTCACTCTGTGTTCGATAAGTCGCCACGCCCATCGGCTTCGTATAATCGCGGACAGCAAACTCGACGATGTTTCGATTTGCTTCTTTACAGAGAATAATACCAATTGATGGGGCTTCGTTGGGCTGGCGGACAAATTCATCAAGTGCGGAGAGATAAAAATTCAATTGTCCCAAATATGCGGGATTGAACTCGCCGTGCTTTAACTCCACGGCGACAAGGCTGCGTAACTCGCGATTGAAGAACAATAGGTCGATGAAAAATTCCTGTTCGGCAACCATTATGCGGTATTGATTGCCGATAAAACAGAATTTATTTCCAAACGACAAAATAAATTGCTTGATGTTTGATACGATGTTCCTCTCAAAAATCCGCTCATCGGGGTCAATCTCATCTTCAATGTTGATAAAGTCCAGAAAGTATTCCTCCCGAAAAGTGCGAATGGCGCGGTTAGCTTGCACGGATTCAGGCAATGTATTCAAAAAATTGTTTGGCATTCGTCCTGCCTTAGCGTATAAATCCCCACGCAGATACGATTTGAGCGTATCTACTGTCCAAAACTCAGTGGCGCAGTGTGAAATATAAAATAATCTGCCGTCAAAAGATTTCTCTTTTGCCAAAATTTCGGAATGGTGGGAAAAGCTAACGCTGAAAAATGAATCGACAGAAAAGTCGTATGTTTTAAAGCCGATTATATGCCGTGATAAAAGCCCTAAATCAAGGACGTTTTCCGTTTTCGTGGAAATCTGCATTTCGTCAGTTATCAACGGGGGATTTTCAAAATTATTGTTTTTGTTCAAATCGTCATTTACCAACTGACGATTTAAAGAATTGTTATTTTCGTTCAAATCGTCATTTACCAACTGACGATTTAAAAAATTGTTGTTTTCGTTCAAATCGTCATTTACCAACTGACGATTTAAAGAATTGTTGTTTTCGTTCAAATCGTCATTTACCAACTGACGATTTAAAAAATTGTTATTTTCGTTCAAATCGTCATTTACCAACTGACGATTTGAAAAAACAGGTTGCCAACCTTCGTAAAACAGGCGCATTTTCTTTAACGAAACTTCTCCAAAGCCGCGAATCCCCGGCAACTCACGCTGTAATGTTTCAGATATCTGTTTTATTGCACCTTGCCCCCAACAGCCGCTGCGTGAATTATCTGAAACATATTTCCCTACGCCATAATATAGAGAAAGCAATTCCTTATTCACCAGTTTCACCGCCTGATAGCGTGAGCGGACAATTGCGTCTTTAATGACGCCTGCTGCGTTATTAAAATCAAGATTGTTATTTTTTCTCATTATTCATCCCCTCACCGATAAACTGTTCAAGGCACCCTCTACCATTACGATAGTCTTTGACAACTGAATGAAAGGTTCACTTTCCTATGGAAAAAAAGAAGAAAAAAGAAAGCTAATAAACATTTTTAAAGATTTTCAAAAGTGATAGAATGAAAAATATAGAAAATAAGTATTGAAAAATCAAATTCAGAAAAAATCATTATCATAATTTTTCTTGACCACAGACTTGATTTAATTCTATATTTCATTTATTATTTCTCGTACCAATGGTACAAGATTTTTAATATCATTATTTTCTGTATAAAATTGTGCCATGAACTATGGATAAAAGATACCGTAGTTTTAAATTCTGCCGTATTCTTTTAATATTTCATAGACTTAAATAAGATGAATTGTTGTGATTTTATGAACCTGTCCGCATTAACATTTGTCAAAACATATTCCGGCGAGAACATTGATTTTTTGTATAAGAAAATCACGGAAGATATTGTTCTTGACGGCAAAGACATTACATTTGGTAGTTCCGAAGAACCCAAACGCGCCCGCGAAATTTATGCAACGATCCAGCTTTACGGAAAGGCAATCGAAGATGTGCTTGCCGGAAAAACGCCTGAAAATTTCAGATGGGCGGGCGACAAAATTACGGATTATCAAAACAGCTTTCTGGTACCGCTTTGCGATGTCGGAAAACGAAAAGGCGATGAAACGGATTTTGAATACACATACATCGAATTGATGCGCAAATTCAAAACAATCGAAGGCGACATTGATCAAATGACGGTGTCAAAAAACAAACTGGCAGAAAACTTAACCTCTAAAATTCAATCCAACCAAAATGTCGGGGTCATTTATCATCCGATGTATTGGGATTCTTACAATCCGCCCTGTTTTAATTGGTACCAAATCCGTCTTTTGGACGACAATCAAGTATCACTGCGCCTGCTCTTTCGCTCCAACGATTACGGAGACGCTGTCTGGGCAAATTTGTGCGGCATTGCAAAAGCCTTTGATGAATTGGTCATTAAACCGGCAGGCTGCGAGTTGATTGAAATTATTTTAACATCGACATCTGCTCACATTTATGCCAACGAAGCGGATTTGGCAAAAAACGTATGCGGCTTTGACTGGGACAAAAAGGAGCATGAAAAGAAATCATCGCTTTTAAGACTTTTAGGACATCAACCAAAAGAAAAATAAAAAAATGAAGATATAAAAATTAACAAAAAACATTTATTCATAAAAGGAAAAATTATTTCCAAAAAAGGAAAAATCAAAATGTCTGAAAAAATCGGAAAAGTATATTTGGCAGGCTCAGGTCCGGGAGACCCCGATCTTTTGACCGTCAAAACCCGCCGCTTAATTGACGAGGTCGATGTCGTTGTTTACGATCAGCTCCCCGGAGAAGCGATTTTGAATTTAATCCCTCCCGCAACCGAAAGGGTTGACGCCGGAAAATATGCTGGAAATCATACGCTGACGCAAGACCAAATCAATGAAGTGATTGTTCAAAAAGCCAAAGAAGGAAAAAATGTTTTGCGTCTCAAAGGCGGCGACCCATATGTATTTGGACGCGGCGGCGAAGAAGCCGAAGAATTAATCAAAGCCGGCGTTTCTTTTGAAGTGGTTCCGGGAATTACGGCGGCTGTTGCTGCTCCGGCTTATGCGGGCATTCCGATTACGCATAGAAACAGCAACTCGATGGTGACATTCATTACAGGTCACGAAGACCCGACGAAAGATGAAACCGGACTTGATTGGAGTCTTTTGGCAAAATTCAACGGAACATTGGTTATTTTCATGGGCGTCAAAATGTTGGAATACAACTGCGGCGAACTGCTAAAACACGGCATGGATCCTAAAACGCCTGTTGCTTTGATTGAAAAAGGCACACGCCCCGATCAGC
Organism: Methanimicrococcus sp.; assembly: GCA_009776675.1. The sequence goes on along the minus strand of WRNK01000140.1, from coordinate 741 downwards.
GTGTGACGATCGGGCAATTGTCAAACATTGCCGCATTGGCGAAAGAGAAAAATGTTAAGGCACCGGCATTGACGGTTATTGGAAATGTTGTCAGCCTCCATGATATTTTGGGGGAGCAAATCAGCGATTATTAAAACAGAATTAAAAAAAAGACAAAAAAAATCACAATAAAAAGACGAATGGAGAGACGTCAGATGGATAAAAGACCGATTCTTGCAATCATGAGACCCGAAACATATACGGATGCCTCTGAAGAGGCTGCCGTTACTGCCGGATTTCAGCCGTTTTCCGTGCCTGTTGTTGCAATTAAAGGCATGAAAGATGAGAATTTTGACGATTTTGTCGGCAGGGTGCTGACCCAAAAAACGGATTATGTTATTTTTACCAGTGCAAACGGCATAAAGCATACGTTTATAAATTTGGGCGGCGGCGATGAAAAGAAAAAAGAGTTTTTGAATGCGTTGAAGAAAACAAAAATTGTCGCGATCGGGCCGACCACTAAAAAAGAACTGGAATCGATCGGCTTAACAAAATCATTGGTTCCGGGGGAATACAGTTCAGAAGGTCTTGTCAATGATTTGAAAAAAGATGTGTCTAAAAAAGTGATTGACATTCCGAGAAGCTTTTACGGCTCCCCTGTTTTGGTGAAGGGCTTAGAAGACGCCGGCGCAATCGTTCATGAAACGCACGTTTATACATTAGATGTTTTAGAAGGCGAGCTTCAGGAAGAATTGATTGAAA
>WRNK01000139.1 GCA_009776675.1 Methanimicrococcus sp. | reverse complement strand
CGACGCCGCCTGCACCGTTTTGAATCATACGAACCATGGAAGCGCCGGTTGTTCCAAGAACGCCGGCTGCCAAAAGAGTCGGATTTTTAAGTTTGATTCCCGCGGCTTGATACACAATTCTTTTCTCCGCTTATTTTTTTATTTTTACTTACTACTTCACTTATTTTTACTTCACTTATTTTTTATTTTTTTCTTTTAAATCTCTGATGTAGCAAACAGCATCTTCCGCAAGCACTTTTCCGCCGGACTGCGCCAGTTTCCTGCCCAGCTCTTTTGCCTCTTCTTCCCAGTTTTCAGCTGAAATTTTTTCATCAATTTTGATGCTGCGTGTTCCGTCACAAGAAAGAACCTCTGCCCGAACATGAATTTTTTTGCCGTCAGGATCGAATTTCGCATACGACCCAATCGGGGTTGTACATCCTCCTTCCAAATCGTGAACGACAAGACGTTCAATTTTTGTTTCGATTTGGGATGTCGGATGATTCAAAAGAGAAACAGCTGCAACAGCAGGCGTTTTATCAAGCGCCACGATGGCAACGGTTCCTTGATTCGGGGACGGGCAAAACATATCCAAATCCAAACGTGTTCGAATCATGTGATCCCAGCCCATTCTTTCAAGACCGGCTTCCGCCAGAATGATTCCGTCATATTGTCCTTCATCGAGTTTTCGAAGGCGTGTGTCAATGTTTCCGCGCAATTCTTCAATCATCAAGTCCGGTCGAAAACGCAGCAACTGAGCGCGGCGGCGCATGGAACTGGTTCCGATGACGGCATTTTTTGGGAGTTCTTCAATTGTCAGTCCGGTTTTTGTTAAAAGGACATCATACGGCGAATCTCGTGGAAGAACGGCGGCTGTAATGAGCTCAGGCGGGCGAAGTGTCGGCAGGTCTTTCATAGAATGAACGGCAATTTCAATGCCTTTTTCAATCATNGCATCATCCAGTTCTCTCACAAAAGCACCGACGCCGGTTGAAACTTGATAAAGGGGCCTGTCGGTAAATCGATCGCCGTCGGTTTTAATAATCTCTTCCGTCGTGTCAAATCCTTTTTCTTTTAAAAGTGCGGCCACTTTTCTGGTTTGAACCAATGCCAAACGACTTCCGCGTGTTCCGATAATCATAATATTGTCCTTTTAGTCCTTTTGTTGTTTTTTTAGTTTTATTGTTTTTCTTTTCTTTCTTTTCATTGTTTTCCTTTTTTTATCTCTCACTGCTGTATTAGAGATTTTTGGACACTTTTTCAACTGTTTTGTTTAAATCATCATCGGTATGTGCTGTTGAAATAAAGTTTGTCTCAAATTGAGAGGGCGGCAGAAACACGCCGTCACTCAGCATGCGGCGAAAGAAATCCATATATCCCGCAGCATCACATTTTAAAACGTCTTGGTAATCCAATGGTTTTTGTCCAAAGAAAATGACAAACATTGATGCGAGTCCCCCGACATAGTAATCTTTTTTCTTGTCGCTGACAATATCTTCAAGTGCTTTTCTAAAAGAATCGCCGGTTTTGTTTAACCCGTCATGGATTTTGTTTTGTTTCAAATAATCAATTACGGAAATTCCGGCGGCCATTGAGCAGGGGCTGCCGCTGAATGTACCGGCTTGATACACCGGACCGTTTGGAGAAATGAGTTCCATGATCTCCTTTTTGCCGCCAAAAATACCGACGGGCATTCCGCCGCCTGCAATTTTTCCAAGAGTCGTCAAATCCGGCTTGATTCCAAAGTATTCTTGAGCACCGCCCATCGCAAGCCGAAAACCGGTAATGACTTCATCAAAAATAAGCAAAACATCATTTTCAGCAGTGACTGCGCGAAGTTCCTTCAAATAATTCTCTTTTGGAAGCACAGGTCCGATATTTCCGAGAACCGGCTCAATTATGACGGCAGCCGTATCATTTTTATTTTTCTCAATCACTTCTGCCATTTTCTCAATATCATTGTAAGGAACCTGAAGTGTATTTTTGGTCACATCCGCAGGAATTCCGGGGGAGTTTGGTTCACCATGTGTTGTTGCACCGGAGCCGGCTTTCACAAGAACCGCGTCATGGGCACCGTGAAAGCCGCCTTCGATTTTTACAATCTTATTTTTCTTGGTAAAGCCGCGTGCCAATCGAATGGCGCTCATTGTGGCTTCGGAGCCGGATGAAACAAAACGCATCATTTCAACGGATGGATAAGCATCTGTCACTCTTTTTGCCATTTCAATTTCCAATGCACTGGGCGTTCCGTAAAGCCATCCTTTTTCGAGTTGGTTTTCAATGGCTTTTTTAATTACGGGATGATTGTGCCCCAAAATCAGGGGACCGTAAGCCATACAGTAATCAATGTAGGCATTTCCGTCCTCGTCATAAATTTTAGAACCGTCGGCGGATGCTGTATAAAATGGGAAAGGTTTAATGGCGCGAACCGGACTGCTGACGCCGCCCGGAATCAAATTTTTCGCTTGACTGTACAATTTTTCGGATTTTTCAAAAATCATTTTTATTTCCCCGACGACCTTATTCTTTTTTCCGGTTCAAAATTTTTGCCATTTCTTTGGCGTAGTATGTAATAATCATGTCGGCGCCGGCGCGCTTCATGGAAAGGAATGTTTCATAAAAACAGGCTTCTTCGTTGAGCCAGCCGTTTGCGGCAGCGGCTTTAATCATTGCATATTCGCCGCTGACTTGATAAACAGCAAGAGGCATTTTAAATTCTTGCTTTATTCTGTAAACAATATCCAAATACGGCATTGCGGGCTTGACCATTAAAATGTCGGCGCCTTCAATGACATCAAGTTCTGTTTCTAAAACGGCTTCATCGCCATTTGCCGGGTCCATTTGGTATTGTGATCGGTCGCCGAAACAAAATCCTGAATCGGCAGCATCACGAAACGGACCATAAAAGGCGGAGGCGTATTTTGAGGAATAAGACATGATCGGGATGTTTTCAAAATCGTTTTCATCAAGGGCAGTTCGAATGGTTTCAATCATGCCGTCCATCATTCCCGAAGGTGCAACAATGTCGGCACCGGCTTTGGCATGGCTGACAGCGATTTTTCCAAGAACCTGAAGGGTTTCGTCATTCATGACGTCTTTTGTTTCAAAATTTACAATACCGCAGTGGCCGTGATCGGTGTATTCGCATAGGCACAAGTCGGTGATCACAATCAATTTTGAGCCGAATTCAGATTTAATGCGGCGGACGGCCTCTTGAACAACACCCTGTTCATCGTAAGCGGCAGATCCTTTTTCATCTTTGTGTTTTGGAATGCCGAAAATTAAAACCGCAGGAATTCCCAAATCGACAGCTTCACGGGCAGCAGCGATTACTTTTGAAATCGGGAAACGGCTTACGCCCGGCATTGACGGGACAGCAATTTCTTTTGCAGCGGTTTCATCAATAAAAAGCGGATAAATGAGATCATTAACAGTTAATGTATTTTCTCTGACCATGTCTTTTAATTTTCCATATCTTAAGCGTCTCATTCGGGTTTGCGGAAACACGTATCATCACTCCTGTTCAAAAACAGATTCTGTCTTTCTAATTATGAATGAACTAAGACGAATAAGTTAAAAATAACTTTCTATTCGGTGAAAAAGGAATCAACGGCAAAAAAAAGAATCAACGGCAAAAAGAAGGAAATGAAGAAAGAAAAAAGGAAGAGAAAATAAGAAAAACAAGAACGGAAGAAAAAGAAAGGAAGAAAAAGAAAATAACTAATACGAAAAAATGAAAAAAAAGAAATGGATGAAAAGACGGAAAAAAGAAAAAAGAGAAAATTATGGAACTTGTCCGTTTTCAACATCCGGAATTTTTCCGTTTGCGACATCTTCAACATATTGTTCCAATTCTTCAGGTGTATTGAGGAAACCCGTGTAGGCATATTCGCCGTTTATGAATAATTTAAAATCGGGAATCGTTTTACCGTCGCCATTACCGATGCCGTATCTTTCACCAAATTCTTGGGTGATTTCAATGTTATTTTCGTCAGCGATATCAATTTTAACAAAAGTGATATTTTGGTATTTCGCCGGCATTTCTTCATATGTCGGCTTCACAGCTTGGCAATCTGAACACCAATCGGCATA
>WRNK01000138.1 GCA_009776675.1 Methanimicrococcus sp. | reverse complement strand
GATGTTGTCAACATGCAGTACACATCGGGAACAACCGGTTTTCCAAAAGGCGTGATGCTGACGCACCACAATATTGCAAACAACGGGTTTTTGACCGGCGAGCACATGAAATTCACGGGAGATGACAAATTATGTATTTGTGTGCCGCTGTTTCACTGTTTCGGCGTTGTTTTGGCGACAATGAATTGTCTGACGCACGGCTGTACGCAAGTCATGATTGAGCGTTTTGATCCGCTTCTGACACTGGCGTCCATTCACAAAGAAAGATGTACCGCCGTTTACGGTGTTCCGACGATGTTTATTGCAGAACTTTCGCATCCGATGTTTAATATGTTTGATTTGACAAGTCTTCGGACCGGCATTATGGCAGGCTCGCTTTGTCCGATTGAGCTGATGCGCCAAGTCAGTGAAAAAATGAATTTGAGAATCACAAGCGTTTACGGTTTGACAGAATCTTCCCCCGGCATGACGCATACGCGCATTGACGANTCCGAAGATGTGAGATACACCACTGTCGGCAGGCCGTTTGAATATACGGAAGTTAAAGTTTTGGATCCGAAAACATTGGAAGAATGTCCGCCGGGCGTTCAGGGAGAGATGTGCTGCCGCGGTTATTTGGTTATGAAAGGGTATTATAAAAATCCCACGGCGACCGCTGAAACGATTGATGAAAACGGTTTTCTCCATTCCGGTGATTTGGGAATTATGGATGAAGAAGGCAATTTCAAAATAACGGGGCGTATCAAGGATATGATTATCCGCGGCGGCGAAAACATTTATCCGCGCGAAATCGAGGAATTTTTGTACAAACTTAAAGGCGTCAAAGACGTTCAAGTTGCCGGCGTCCCTTCCGAAAAATACGGCGAAGAGGTCGGTGCCTTCATCATTTTAAAAGAAGACGCCAAGTTGACCGCAGAAGACGTCCAAGACTTCTGCCGCAATCAAATTTCTCGCCACAAAATTCCGAAATATGTCTTTTTCCTGGATGAGTTTCCAATGACAGGAAGCGGCAAGATTCAAAAATACAAATTGAGAGAAATGAGTTTAGAGCTTTGCAAAAAACAAGGCATTGAAGTGATTTAATTCAAATCACTTCTTCATAAATTCAAAATTTTTAATTTTGGGCAACTAAAGCCCGATCCCTTCTTCCAAACAAACGAACTAAAAGGATGCTGATTTCATAGAAGAAAATCATCGGAATGGCAACAATGACTTGACTGAACACATCAGGCGGTGTAATCGCGGCTCCGATAATGAAAAAAAGCACATAAGTGTGTTTTCTGTATTTTTTCAGCATTCTTTTTTGAACCAAACCCAGCCGATTTAATATGAAAATAATTATCGGGAATTCAAAAATCAGACCAAAAATCAACGTGAGCATTCCAATGAAACTTACAAACTCATAAATGGAGTATGTCGCTTGAGCGCCGGAAGTAACAGCACTCAGATATAGAAACTGAATAAACAGTGGTGCCATAAAGAAGTAGGAACTGAGCATACCGGCTATAAATGAAATAATCATAGCAACGGCAATAACAATCAGCCAGATTACTTTAATCGGCATTTTTTCTTTGATTTTGTATTTCTTCAAGTCCACATATTTGCCGACTTCTTTACCGCCGATGTAAAACAAAAACGGCAAAGTCACAATGGCGGCAATAATCAGAGACATTTTTAATTTCAAAAGCGGTACTTCAAGCGGCTTTGTATAAACAACAATCGCATCTCGTGTTGTTTTTTCATCTTTTTCAAGATGCATAATCATAAATTTTGGAGCTTGTCCGGTGATGGCTTCAAATTCAAGCCCGATCTTGTCAACATTTCCTTTTTCTTTTTCAAACAATTCTTCATCATATGGAATTGTTTGGAAAATAATAACTTGCGAATTGTTTTCCAGCTCTTCATAGGTAAGCATGCTTTTTTTATTGGTATTCATCAAAGCGTCTAAAATCATACCAAATGTTGTATTGTTGTTTCGCAGTATGTAATCTGCAATGATATCTGTTATGGGAACGGATTGTGTATTGGCGATGATCACGTTTTGGACAACGTCGTCGGCTTCTGAAATAGGCACAGGGTCCGTGTAGATCATCACTTTCTTATCAGCATCGTTTAAAAGTAAATCCATATCTAAATTTTTTATATTGAACGGGCCGTCAAAAACGACAAGCAATTGGTCATAATAATCTGTAATATCATTATTTTGAACATTATGCGGCAGGCTGCGTTCAATGGCATCGCTGATGATATAATCTGTTGCAGGATAACTCACAACAGCTGCAATAAGAAAAATTGCTACAATTATGAACAATTTCTTTTTAACAGATTCCAGAAATTTCAAAAAAAATTGAATTCCTTCCGACAGTTCTGCTATAATCATCACAATCCTGAGTTTTTAAAAAGAATAAAAATAATCATGTCACAGATTTTATTCATGTTTAGACATTATGGCTTTTAAAGCTTATCCATCAAGTCTTTTTTTATAGAATGGGTTATGTTTAAATGTAAATCCGTATTCTCACAGTTATTCATCGGATGTTCTTGTATGAGGCATTGAACATGGATTTACAAGATTCTTTAATAAAAAAAGGCGGCTTATCAAAGATTGATGAGGCTTTACTGAATTCTTCAAAAGAAAAATCATCAACAGACGATTCTTTAAAACATGAATCTGTAGAAAATGAATCTTCAAAAGATGATTCTTCAAATAATGAATCTTCAAAAGATGATTCTTCAAAAGATGATTCTTCAAAAGATGATTTTTCAAAAGATGATTCTTCAAAAGATGATTCTTCAAATAATGAATCTTCAAGTAATGATTCTTCAAAAGGTGATTCTTCAAATAATGAATCTTCAAGTAATGGTTCTTCAAAAGATGATTCTTCAAAAGATGATTCTTCAAGCAATGAATTTCCAATTAATGAATCTTCTGCCCTTGTTTCTCCATCTTCTTCATCTATTTCATCTCCTGTTTCTCCTTCATATTTTCAAGCCTCAGATCCGGTTTCTTCTCAGGAAAAGCCTTCTCAAGAAAAGCCTTCTCATGAGAAAACTTCCCATAAACAGGAATCTCTTTCAAAATCGGTTCGTTCCGGTGTTGATGGTGATTATAAAGAACACGTTGTCGGTCATTTGACTGAACTTCGGAATCGTATCATGGTTTCCGGTGCCGTTTTGATTCTGGGGCTCGTGATCATTTATCCGTTTTCGGGCGACATTATTGCTTATTTGTGGGATCAGTTGATTCCGCCATCGGTTGTTATGTCAATTTATGCGCCGACGGAATATTTGATGACGCGGCTGAAACTTTCGGCGGCACTGTCTTTTTGTATTTTCTTTCCGTTTTTCATGTATCAATTATTTAAATTCATGTCGCGCGGACTTTATAAGAATGAGCGCCGCTTCCTTTTAAAAGCTGTGCCGCTGTCATTTATTATGTTTTTGGTGGGGGCTTGTTTAGCTTACTTTATTGTTTTACCGATTTTCTTAACTTACATTCTCTTTTATTCCGACAAAACCGCTGTTGCGCAGGTTGGTTTGGCGGAGACAATGAATACGGTCGTTTCGTTAGTACTTGGTTTTGGCATGGTGTTTCAAGTACCGCTTTTGATGGTTGCCATTGTGCGCATGGGAATTGTTAAAGAAAAAACACTTCGGAAAGGACGTTTGGCGGTTTACGGGGTTTTAATCGGATTTGTGTTTTTGATTGCACCTGACCCGACACTCGTTTCCCAACTCATCGCCGGAATCGCTTTGGTTGTTTTGTTTGAAATCAGTTTGATTTTATTGAAAATTGTTTGATTTTCTTTTTTTCATTTTTTCATTTTCATTTTTTCATTTTCATTTTTTCATTTTTTCATTTTTATTCGCCAAAAGCAAAAACTTTATAAGCAATCTTTAAATCTAATTTGACAATGATCGGTTCCTTTGAAATTATTTTTGTCATTGTTGTCATTCTTGTTTTGTTTGGTCCAAACAAGCTTCCTGAGCTGGCGCGTTCGATCGGGTCTGCGATGGGAGAGTTTAAAATGGCTCAAAAATCTGCCGAATTTGATTTAAGCGGTTTTGATGCACTCA
>WRNK01000137.1 GCA_009776675.1 Methanimicrococcus sp. | reverse complement strand
TTTGGACCATCCAGTCCGTTTGATAATCAATGGGNTCATTTCGATCAACTGTTTTGCCATNGATCATTGGNTTTGCTGCAACGACAATCGGTTCAATCATGCCGTCCATTTCAGCCAATGCCAATTGATAATGTTGGTCCGGCATTAAACCGACATTAGAATTTTCCCATTCTTCTCTTGGAACATTGGAATATAATTGAACAGCCGTTAAAACAGGAACGTTTAAATTTTCTAATTCGGCAACACCGTCATCTGCCCTTCCGGCAGTTCCGTAGAATCGGCCGCCTCTTGAAACTGAAATTGCAACATCGATTTTTACATTTCCTCCTTGGTCAATGAAACTTTTTCTGTTATTGTCATGATTTGCTGTGACGTATGTTCCGACAATGACATTGTAGCCTTGTGATTCAATTTCGTTTACAAAGTAATCTAAAAGTGGTTTGTCTCTGTCAATCCTGTTGTAACTTGTAGAAGGAATGACACCGATTGTCGGTATTGAAGGATCGTATGTATGTGTTTTTTCAATAATGTCTGTTTTTGCATACCATTCCAAATAATCATCAACCGTTTCAAAAAATTCTCTGTCCAGATCCCATTTTACCGGATGATAAATTCCATATATATTTGGAGTTAAGGGTCTTGTGTCAGCTCCGCTGAGATGGGTATTTATATTTTGTGTTTTTTCAGCACCGTCGTCCATTTCTAAATATGCCAAAAACAACAGCAAATTTTTGTAATTTTGATTTCCGGGGAAGTTCAAATATGTTGAAATATTGATTTCATAAGCTTCATCAATGGCAGTTTTTATGTATATTGAATCTTGACCGTTGACATAAACGTGCGCACCATTTTGTTTTGCATTTTCGATTGTATTTTCCAATGTTTGCGTTGCCAAGATGGCAAGTCCGTCTAAAATAATGATATCATAATCATCAAGATTTTCGGATACCAAATTTACGTTGTATGTCACTCCCTCGATAAGTTTTATTTCAGAATAATAATCTTGCAAAATTATCTCATTATTCCATACTTCCTCCATCATTGAAATGTCTCCGACTCTCGGAGATACAAAAGCAATTTTTAATGTTCCGGAACCTGCCGGAGCGGCATGAACAGGTATCATTGATAGCAACAGTAACATGAGTACAAATAATATTTTTAGTTTTTTCACGAAAATATTCCTCCAAATCAATACATTTTTAATTTTTTAGAAATCATATATTTTAAAAATCAGTCTTTTGACTGTCTTAATTTATACAACTCAAGTTAATTTTAGTAGATGGAATTATTTCAAGAAATACATATCTTTTAGGATACGATATTTTATCCAAAAAGATAACGATCTTTTTCAGCATTGTGATAAATTTAGATGATTTGATTTAAAAAAAGAATGGTTTTTTCATTTCCATTTTAAACAATTTTTTAGAAACATTTATAAATAATATTTCCTTCTATGGTCTGTTTTAAAACTAAGATTTGACTTTTTTCAATACGATTTCAGCGGATTGATATGTTATTTAATTTTAGGTCATAAAACAACTATGAATAATGAAAGTTTGATGTCTTTCGCTTACTTTTTTCATAATGCGGAACCTCAGACTTGAAGGAGATTGATTTATATGGCAATTGCAAAATTCGAAGCCCCTGAAGAACTTCAAAAAAGCGCATTAGAAGCGGTTGAAATCGCAAGAGACAGCGGTAAAATTAAAAAAGGAACCAACGAAGCGACCAAAACAATTGAGCGCGGCGCAGCAAAACTCGTTTTGATCGCCCAAAATGTTGAACCTGTTGAAATTATTGCTCACCTCGGTCCGCTTTGTGAAGAAAAGGGTGCTGCTTACATTTTTATTAACGAACAAAAAGACCTTGGCTCTGCTTGTGGTTTGTCTGTCGGCTGTGCAGCTGTTGCAATTACAGATGCTGGAAAAGCAGGTGAACTTGTCAGCTCTGTTGCTCAAAAAGTTGCTGCCCTCAAAAACTGATCATCAGGAGAGATAATATGGCAGAAGAATTTAATTCAGCAAACGGTTTTCCGGCCGAAGTGATTGAAGTCATCGGAAATACCGGTATGCATGGCGAAGCCAACCAGATTCAGTGTCGAATTTTAGAAGGCCGCGACAAAGGGCGTGTCATTACAAGAAACTGTGTCGGTCCTGTTCGTGTCGGCGACATTTTGATGTTACTTGAAACATCGCGCGAAGCTAAAAAATTAACAATGAGATAAAGGTGATTCAATGGAACAAAGAAAATGCAGTTTTTGCGGCAGCATGATTGAACCCGGCACCGGAAAACTCTATGTTAAAAAAGACGGTGCAGCATTTTATTTATGCTCTTCCAAATGCCAAAGCAATATGGAACTTGGAAGGCTCCCGAGAAGAACAATCTGGACCGAAAAGGGCCGTGCCGAACAAAAGAGAAAGTAATTTGGTGATCTAATGGAGCACACATATGTTATGGTGAAGCCCGACGGCGTTGCACGCGGCTTAATGGGTGAAGTCCTTTCCAGAATCGAAAGAAAAGGACTTAAAATCACTGCCATGAAATTTGCCGTGATGGAAGACGCCAAAGCAAAAGAACACTATGCTGAACACGCACAAAGACCGTTTTTTAATGGTCTTGTTGAATTTATTACATCCGCCCCGTCCTTATCTTTGGTTGTTGAAGGAAATGACGCTGTTAAAATCATGCGTGCCATCAACGGTGCAACCAAACCCGCAGAAGCCGCTCCCGGAACCATCCGCGGCGACTTTGCAGTGGACACGGGCAGAAACCTTGTTCACGCATCCGATTCTATCGAATCTGCGGAACGCGAAATCAAAATTCACTTCGGTAATGACAAAATTTTGGCTTACAAAAGAGCCGACGATGTCTGTCTTTACGAATAATTTTGAAAAAGGCTGAAAATTTATTTTTCGGCTTCTTATTTTTTTTGTTTTTTTCATCTTTTTTCTTTTCATCTTTTTTCTTTTCATCTTTTTTTGAAACAGCGATGTTTTTATAATGGAATGTCGTTGCTAATCTTCTGTTTCAATACATTATCCATGATTATTGAAATGCCGTTTCAAAGTTTTTTATACTTCTACAGCATTTTTTATTAAGACAAATTTGGATATCTTGATTATTCAGATATTTGCGGAGGTGAAAGCTTCGCAAACAGGTGATTTTTATGGGCGAAAAAAAGAATTTAAGAACGCCGATTGTTTGCGTGATGGGGCATGTCGATCACGGAAAAACAACGCTTCTTGATCAAATACGCGGGACAAGGATCGTGAAGGGTGAAGCGGGTGCAATTACGCAGCACATCGGTGCAACGGAAGTGCCGATTGATGTGATTTCTGAGAAATGTGGTGATAAGCGTTTGGTCAGCAAATTTATTGTTCCCGGACTGTTGTTTATTGATACGCCGGGTCACCATGCTTTTACGACACTGCGCAGCCGCGGCGGCTCTTTGGCAGATTTGGCAATCGTTGTTGTTGATATTAATGAAGGTTTCAAGCCACAGACAGTTGAAAGTTTAAATATTTTAAAGCGTTTTAAGACGCCGTTTATTGTTGCCACAAACAAAATTGATAAAATTATGGGCTGGAAGTCTTTTCCGGGCGAGTCTTTCCTATCCACTTACAAAAAACAAACGCCTGAAGTTCAAACATTTTTTGAACAAAAATTTTATGAAATTATCGGGCTCCTTTATGAACAAGGATTTAGTGCCGAGCGCTATGACCGCATTACAGATTTTCAAAAAACACTTGGGGTCGTTCCGATCAGCGGGATGACAGGTGAAGGGATTCCCGATGTTTTAATGATTCTTTTGGGATTAGCGCAGCGCTTTTTGGAATCCAATCTCCGATATGATATTACCGGACCGGCTGTCGGCACAATTCTTGAAGTGAAAGAAGAAAAAGGTCTTGGAACAACGGTGGATGTTATTTTATACGACGGAACGCTTCAAAAAGGTGATACAATTGTTCTCGGACAGTTGGGTGAACCGATTGTTACAAAAGTGCGCGCCATTTTAAAACCGCGTGAACTGAGTGAAATCCGTTACGAAAACAAATTCAAGCAGGTTCAAAAAGTTGTTGCAGCTGTCGGTGTTAAACTTTCGGCGCCGGATATTGACCGCGCTTTGTCCGGATCTCCGATCATTTCTGCCACGCCTGAAACACTGGACACCGTTATTGAAAAGATTAAAAAAGA
>WRNK01000136.1 GCA_009776675.1 Methanimicrococcus sp. | reverse complement strand
AGCCAATAACAATAAAACAAAATGATGCTTGAGAAGCCGTAACGATATCTTCGCCGGTAAAAGACAGCAAAGAATCAGAAATGTAATTGCCGGCTCTGCTTGAAAATAGAAGAACAAAGGCACCGAGAATGAAATACAAAACCGCCCAAAAAAGTTTCCCCCACTGCGGCCTGTAAATCCAGCCGGTTGAGACAACATCTTCCAAACGAAACTCCCTCATACTCAATCTTCTTTTGTTCAGCGAAAAGAAACGCTTGTTTGTGAGCACAAGCGTTGTCCAGCTCTTAAATTCAGCCGCAACAACGTTGTTTTGCGTCCACATCGTCTCGTCTCTCATGTCAATGGAATTGAGAACTCTCTCATCTTTCCCCAAATATTTTGAAAAATTTGCCATTCCTGTTCTTTTCTCCTTTTTGAATACAGAGTGTATTTCTTGTTGATTATCCGAATTAATTTAAATCAATGATATAAGAGTATAAAGAGTATAATTGCTTTGTTATTAATTTATCTCAAAGAAGAAAGATAGATTTAATGTTTTCGTTTTTGAATAAAAAAGAAAGGGTGAAAAGAATTTTTGATACATTCATTTTTCTTCTTTTTTCCTTTTCACCCCTCAAAAGTTAATAAGGAACCGGAAGCCCCAGTTCAATTCTGTGTTCGATTTCTTTGATGTTTTTGGTCTTTTTGTCAACAGACAATTTTTCAAGCATGGGCAGACCGACTTTCCCTTCGGTGTCGATGGGTTTTGTTTCAAGCTTGCCGGCTGCAATCATCTTGTCAATGAAATCTTTGCCTTTCTCGCTTCGGATGATTACGGTACTCCAGCCGTCAGGGGATCCGACAGAGCCTGTTGAAAAGTCTGCGTATTCGGATGTGTAGTCCATACAAATATGGCAGGATTTTTGTTCAAACGGAAGGGTTTCTTTAATCGGGATGGTAACCGGTTCGCTTCCATCTTTTTTGTAGACAAAAAGCTTTCCTTTTCCGATGTCGGTCTTTATGACATCTTCCATTTTAATGTGAGCATATTGCTCAATCAATGTTTTCATGCCTTCATACGGGAAGTTTTCCATACAAAAAATGCCGACGACCAAGCCGATGTTTTCAGCAGTCTGGCGAAACGCTGCCGGATATTGCATCATTTTTCTCATGGCAATGATTTGGCAGGGTGTTCCGACAAAACCGATTTTTTCTAAGGCGTGTTCTTTGACGGCGTCTTTGATGACAGACATATTCGGGCACAAAGAGTACTTCGTACCGCGGGCAGAGAGAATGTCCTGCCGTGTTTTGGCGATTTTGGGCATGGGTTTAAATCCGTCGGTCGTGTCTGAAACAACAGCACCATCCAAAAGACCGTTTTCCAAACCATAAGTAAATGCAGCCGTTACAATACCGCCGTCTTGGGATCTTTCCAAAATTTCAGCATCTGTTGAGCGGGCTGTCATAATTTCAATGTAATTTCCAATTGGTTTTGACATATTTTACACCCCCAAGATTCCTTTTGCCTTTGGCATTCTGATTCTCGGACACTGGATAATACAAGAGCCGCAGCTGATGCACAGCTCCAAGCGGACATCCGGCTTTCCATCTTTCATCGCCACAGCACGCATTTGGCAGGCAGCAGCACATGTGCCGCAGCCCATACACAAACCCTGGCTGATGACGTCCTTTATCAAATTTTCGCCGCCAACATCTGTTTTTTTAGCAAACTCGGCATAAATTTCTAAGTAGTCGGCGTCGCCTTCAAGGGCGGCCATTAAAAATTTAACCATCGAGTCCGTCGAGGGCGGACATCCCGGAAGTGCAAAGTCGGTTTTAACGACTTGAGCAATCGGAACGAATGAGACGTGAGTTGTTTGCGGAAGCTGCCCGCCGCGACCAAATCTTGTCACACCGCCTGTTGCCGAACAAGAGCCCAATGCAACAACCGTTTTTGTTTTGGCGCGTACATCTTTGATGAGTTCAACAGAATGATGATCATCCAAACAAACACTGCCTTCAACTAACGCGATATCCACATCGTCGGGATAAACACGGTCAATCGTAATTTTATCCTCGATTTCTGTGATGACTGTCCTTTCGTCTGCCAACGTATTGGCGTAAACAAGGTCCACAGCGCTTAAGATGTCTAACAATTTCTCATACGTATCTGCAAGTGAGATCAGACATCCCGTACATCCGCTTAAGTGGACGTGTGCAATTCTTACCAATTTATTCACCTTTCTTTTATTGTATTATCATTATTTCTCTAACTGTTCCAAGACCATTTCAGCGGCTTTGTCAATGGCGGCTGCGACTTCATCGGAAAGTTCCAAACAAATGTCCGGCGCCGGCATATTTTTATATTGGCATCCGATGACAACGATTTCAATGCCGAAATCGGCGTTTAAATCTGTCAGCATTCCCGCAAGCGGCATGTCGTGTGCATCGATGTGGTATTTTGGAATATTTGGAAGATCTTTTGGGGAGAGCAGAATCATTTCTCCGGGGGCGAGGCCGTAATCAACAATGTCAACGATGATGATTTTTTTAATCGGCGTCTTTTCATCAATGAGTGATAAAATGAAATGAGACGCGCCCGTTCCGGCATCAATGATTCCTGTTTTTTGTGAATTCAGTTGGGGGTGTGATTCTTTGACTGCATTGAGCTTTTGAACCACAGCAGCGCCAAATCCGTCATCTCCAAACAGGATATTTCCGCAGCCCAGTATCAATACTTCTTTTTCAAGATATTCCGGCATGATGTCACAACATTTTTTTTGTTTTCAGTCAGATCGGGTCAATTTTATTGGAACACCTTTGTGTCAACGGTTTTTCCGTCTTCGTCTTTTACAATCATGTGTGTTGCACATGAGACACAGGGGTCATAGGCGCGGACAACGTGTTCGGCAAATTTGTAGTGATGGCCGACTGTTGCATGTCCGATGACGGGAATGTTCCAGGTGGTGGCAACGATTGCATTGTAGTTGACAATGTGCCCGTCTTTTCCGACAATTGCGGCGTGAACATTGTGTCCTCGAGCGGCTTCAATTGCACCGATGCCGACACGCTGTCCGTCTCCGACGTGCGGTTCTTCGGAATGCGGCGCACCGTTTGTGTTTAATTGATCCAAAAGTTCTAACGCTCGGTTTGCATAGTGAGCCATTTCAAGTGCTCTGGCTTTGTGAATGGCAAGTGCGCCTTGCTTTTCCGTAAAGCCGCAGAATTCGACCATTCGGGCGCGGGGACCGACTTCAACAAGGGAGCCTTTGTATTTCGGGATGTTTGTACAGGCTTTGAGGGCAACGTCTTTTGGGTATTCTTCAAACGGAGACACTTCAACCGTTTGCGAGTAATCAAATTTTGTGTTGTCGCCGTATGTTAAGCTGGTTGCCAAAAGCGGATAGTCGTGATAGCCGAGTTTTTCGGGGATTTCTGTTCCGTCGGCAAGTTTTCCTTTGTTAAAAACGCCCAGCATATAATCGCATTGGACATTGGCCAAATCAACATAGGCTTTGGCTTTGGCAATGAGTTTGTTTTTTGCATCCGGGGAGATGTTTTTTGCCATGCCGCCGATGATAATATTTGGGGGGTGAATTGCTTCGCCACCGATGGTGTCAACGAAATATTGGCCGATTTTTCTCATTTCCTGAACTCTTTTGATGACTTCAACACGATCCTGTTCGGGTACATAGTCCGGTGTGATTAAGAATTGGTGGAGCGGATGGGAGTGCATTTTGTTTCCAATGGATGTCAATTCTCTTAAAATCAAGCCGTCTTTTGTCGGTACAATGTTGCATGCTCTTTCGAGCGCTTCAACGGATGAGATGGAGTGTGCGGTCGGGCAGATCCCGCAAAAACGGGAGACTGCAATCGGTGCAAAATCTGCCACTTTTCCTGTCAAGAATTTTTCAAATCCTCGAACAGGGGTGACACTGTGATATGCCCCCATCGTCACGATTCCTTCGTCATCGACGGTGAGGACTAAATTTGTATGTCCTTCGTGTCGGGTCGTTGGTCTAATTTCAACTGTTTTACTCATTCAATCACCTTTTTATCGCCATTTTTGGGATATAGCCGTTTTGCAGAATCAATTATTTTTAAAAGCGGAGACAATTTTTGTTTTCGTGTTGTTTGCATTTTTTATTTTTATTATGCATGTACGTTTTTTATTTTTGTTTGATCAAAAAATTATTACAAATAATTGCCAATGTTTTAATGTCGTTGACAG
>WRNK01000135.1 GCA_009776675.1 Methanimicrococcus sp. | reverse complement strand
TTCAGAAAAATAAAACATCTTTATCAAATCGATAAACTGGAACATCATTTTGTAAGACAGAAACATCGTTGTATTGAATCGGTAAACTGAAACATCGTTTTGTATGACATACAATAAAAACGGGGGTACCCGTTCCCCAAAATCATCAACCACCTTTCGGGAAAAACGTACCCCGTTTTTTAATCGCTTCAAAAAAATGATGTTTCGGATTTAAGCAAAAAACAAAATAAAACCCCAAAAACCTTTTTTCCAAAAACATCCAAACCCCCTCAAATTTTGATTTCAGTAGCGCAGCGGATGAAATTAAAATTTGAGCGTTTTCAAAAAAAAAATATTTTTTCAATGATTATTGCTGCTGTTTTTATGTTTTTGTTAGGGTTGTTGTCACCGACTTTTGTATTTTTGTTAGGGTTGTTGTCATTGATTTTTGTATTTTTGTGAGGGTTGTTGCCACCGATTTTTGTATTTTTGTTAGGGTTGTTGTCACCGATTTTTGTATTTCTGTTATGATTGTTGTCATCGATTTTTTTGTTTTTGTTAGAGTTGTTGTCGCCGATTTTTATGTTTCTGTTATGATTGTTGTCACCGATTTTTATGTTTCTGTTTGATTGTTGCCATCAATTTAAAACAAAAAACGGTTTCATATTTTTCGATTATATTTTTCTAAGTTCGAAGCCGTTCGATTCAGCCGCCTTTGGCGACTGATCGAACGGGTGGTTGATTCGGGTTTCATTGATTAAAAAAAAACGAAACATCATTCTATGTCACATCAATAAGAATGGGGGTACCGTTTTTCCCAAATCTTCAAACACTTTTAGGGAAAAACGTACCCCGTTTTTTAATCGCTTCAAAAAATGATGTTTCGAGTTTTAGCAAAAAAACAAAATCAAACCCCTCAAAACTTTTTTAAAACCTCAAAGCGGTTGATTTAAAAATAAAAACGGAAGACGTTTTTTTGCGATTAAAAAAAAGGAAAAAAGAAAGAAAAGGAAAAAGAAAAAAAGAAAGAAAGTCAAAGCGGTTGACTTCCTTTTTGATTTCAATTTTGAATTAAGGAACAGTCACTGTCCTGCCGTTTAAAATATCGGCTTCGGAAACATTGACGGTTTTTTCGATTCCGCCGGACATGATTGTATATGGACCGGTTGGCTTCACGACAAGGTTTGAATTGTCGGTGGTTGAATACGGAACTCTCATGGTGTACTGCCCGCTTGAATCGGCTGTCGCACTTTGGGTGTAAGTAAAAGTACGCCCTTGGTTTGTCTGCACTTCGAGGAGCAAGTTAACGGTTTCACCCGGAGATGCTGTTCCTTGTAAGGTTGCGCCCGAGACAAATTCAAAAATTTTGACATAACCGGTCAGATCCGTACTGATATCCGTACCGTAAACGAAATTATAAATTGATTTGAATTCTTGCTCGGTCCATTGTGCATAAGATGTGTACAGCACCTCAGATTCATAAATCATACGATACTGTTCCAAACCACTTGTGTCAAACAAATGAAGCCTGGCAACCATGGAATTGAAATATCGCTCACTGCCGTAAACCATGCGGTCGCCGTCATTGTATGGAATCACAACACCATATCCCACATCATCTAATGTCCATTTTACCATTGCACCGAATTTCATCGCACCGGACGCCATTTCAATATCGGTTATAATGTATTTGGCACCGTATTTGCCTTCGCGCGGATCAATGTCATACAAGATTTGTGTCGCATATTCTTCAGTTTCGGCAACGAAGAACGGGGAAGATCCCGGAATCATCGGATCCGAAACATCACCGCGGCGGCCTCCGACACCAAATTGGAACGGGTTGGCGTTTGGCATACGCTCACCAACGACTTGAATCCAGTGACCGTAGTCCCACCAAGACATCACACCGTAAGCCGGCTCAGGATAATCAAATGGAACAATACTCACCTGGTTTTCAAAATACTCAATACCGATGCCTGAAACCGTATCTGCAACACCATCACCGTCAGCATCTTGGAGAGGCTTTACATAATGACCAAGCGGATCTAATCCCGGAACAGGCGTGTTATCGCGAAGCCATAGGCAAGCATCCAGCCATGCATCATTGATTCCGCCGGATGACTGTGTGTAATCTGTCATTTTGTCATAAGTCGGATAAACAATAACGGTTGCGGCAATCACTAAAATTGCCACAGCGGCAAGAGCTTTAAGAGCTTTATCATCATTTCGAGAGTATTTTGAAGTCGGCTCATCTTTCTTTCCTGTCAGTGATTTTTTGATATAATCCCAAGCTTCATCCAATTTAACGGCTTTGGCTAATTCCATAAAGAGATAAGATGTCATGATGACAACCGGAACAACAAAGTAATAAGAGAAACGATTTTGCTGAGCCATCGCCCACACCAAAACAACCGTCCAAATCACAAAAAGCATTTTTTCTTTGTTATTGTTTCTGATAGCGGAATATGTAAGCATCGGAAGAGCGAATAGCCAGAGATAGCCCATGTATGCGAATGTACTGTATATACGTTCTCCGCCCACTAAAACCACAATTGCAAACAAAGCAGTCCAGCCGATTAAAAGAGCCTTTTTGGTTGCATTTTCTTTAATGTATGATGTTGCTAAAGCGATGATTAAAAAGATATAGATTGCAAGGAAGACTATAAAAACTTCCGGAGTAATAGGATTGAAAAATGGGGAGGCTTCACCAATTGTTAAAGCGCCGCCCGTTCTTGTGAAGAAACCCGCAACACTGAGGAAGACATTTTTAATGGTTGTTGACACGAAGCTGCCGACAACAATGGCGATCGCGCCAACGCCGATCATAGAGGCGGGGAAATAAACTTTGTCCAGCGATTTTTTGTCCATAACATAAGCCAAAACAGCCATTGCTGCCATTGCTGCAATACCTGCGCTCAATGCAATAATGTGAAGGATCTTATATTCACCAATCTGCGGTATCGCAACAATTATTAAAAGGTCAACCGCGAAGATAAGAATACCAATGACGGCATAAAACGCCGTTTCTTCTCCTTTTAAATGGTTAATAATCAATTGAACCGTTATAAAAACGCCAATGACGAAGGCAAAAAGAAGAGCGCCTTCCCAAACAAGCGTGTATGTTGCCATCGCAAGACCGGTTAAAACCGCATATGGAAGAAGAGATTTAAAGCCGGATAATTTTCCTTTGAAAATCTCATCGTTTGAAACCACTCGTTTTTTGGCTTTTAGAAGTGTCAAGACGAGGAAATAAATGACAATGGTACTGAAAAACACTTCCGCAACATGGTGATCACTAAACCCGATAATGCTTCGGTGCAGGAATTGCCCCGGTGCGATTGCCAATAAGAAAGCTGAAAATAAACCAATCGGGCGGCTGTTAAATATTTTTTTAGCCGCGAAATAAAGAGCTATGACACAAAAACCTGCAAAAACACAAGGCCAGTAAGCAAAAATGGTCATGGCAAATTCTGTGCTGGTATTTCCGGTAATTGCCTGAAGAATCTTAATGACTGTCGCAATCACAATATCGTAAAGAGGCGCAAAAGCTTGGCTGGTTCCGTAAGGATAAGTTGTTGCCGGATCAAACCACTTCACATTCGGGAAATTATGGAGAAGATAATTCACGTTGTTCCAGTGATACCACGGATCATTTTCATCCAATCGAATAAAGCCGTTACTCATAAAGACATTATCTTTTGGAATTGTACGAATGTAATAAGCGATAACAGCTGAAAGTAAAACAGCAATTCCATAAAAAAGACTGGTTAAAAGACCTTTTTTGTCTTTTAGTTGTTCAGTAAACGATGTTCCTGTAGAATCTGCCGTTGTGGCAGCAGCTGAATCTGTTTTTGGAGCAACAGAATCTGTTTTTGGAGCAACAGAATCTGTTTTTGGAGCAGCTGATTTTGTTTTAGGAGCAGCAGTTGAATTCTGACGAGACCCGTTTGGACTTGCGGATTTGGGTCCATTCGGAGCTTTTGTTTTCGGTTCTTCAGAAATCTTTGCAGAAGTTTTCCGATTTGTGCTTTTTCTTGCCAAGTTAATACCTCTTAAATAAAATGAGTCATAAGAGACGTTCAATCCAAAATAATACGACATTAAAAAATAACATATTCCGAAGTGGATCAAACATTCAAATAAATATAACTATTAAATTAGTACAAGTTATTTAATTATATCTCGTCTCAAATAAAGTAATAGATTCTTATTAAATGATTCTATTTTTTTATAATTAATTGATGAATGAGTTTTATAGCATGA
>WRNK01000134.1 GCA_009776675.1 Methanimicrococcus sp. | reverse complement strand
AAAATAATTTTTTATTTTTTGATAAAAAATACAATGTTGTTTTGTTATGAACTTAATACTATTTAAATTTACCGAAAATTTTTTGTATATGTAATTTTTATTTCTTATATTTTTAATTTTTATAAATATACTTTAAAATGTCAATTTTTTCAATCAATTATCTTTTAAAATGTTTTGTTAAGTTATCTGGATATAATATTCCAGTGGAAATGGTGGGGTTGGTTTACATTAAATAACATTTCACTATACTTAGAATTTATTTTTTGTCGAATATTTTATATCAAATAACTATTTGATACAATACAACTATTTTATGTCAAATGATATCTTTTTAGAATCAACTTCTATTAAGTATTGCTTTTTATGAAAAACTTGCATTAGATGTGCTTTTTTATTTTATATTTATAATTATCAAAATTTAATCTACAAAATTTTAGGATTATCAAATTAATAAAATCAAATCCGAAAACCAAATATTTTAAATATTTATTTTTGTTTCTTCTGTCATGGATGAAAAAGGCTTACCTGAAGAAAGTATCTTTAATGAGCTTGGCTTTTTTTCGGAATCAGACACAAACTACAAGAAAGTACTCAGTTCCATGTGTACAATTCCTCATCCGATTGCCGTTAAGGCATATCAGCAATTTATTCACACCAATATTGGAGATCCCGGTCTTTTTCATGGTGTTTGTGAGATGGAAATAAAAGTCATTGAAATGACTGCTTCTCTTTTGAGTCATTCCAATCCCAAAACTGCTTTTGGTCACTTAACATCCGGTGGTACAGAATCAAATATTGAAGCGACTCTTCATATGAAAAACCGTTTTCTGGAAAAACATTTCAATGCAAATAACAATGCAGATGATACAAATAATGCAAATAATACAGAAAATACAAAAAATACAAGTAATGCAGGCAATTCAGACAACGCAAACAATTTTAAATTAAATTTGGTTCTTCCAAAAACAGCTCATTTTTCATTTGAAAAAATAGCCAACTTACTGGATATTGAACTTCGAAAAGCAGATGTTGATTCTGCTTCCAGAGTCATTCCAGAGTCTGTTTACTCTTTGATTGACAAAAACACAATCGGTTTAGTTGGCATTGCCGGCAATACAGAATTTGGAGAAATGGATCCGATTGTTGAACTTTCAAAAATTGCTCTTCAAAAAAAGCTTCCGCTTCATATAGATGCCGCATTCGGAGGCTTTGTTTACCCGTTTATATCAAGTGGAACCCAACACCCCAATTCTTTCGGATTTGATGTCTCCGGAGTCACTTCTGTCTCTATTGATCCGCATAAAATGGGTTTTTCTGTCATTCCGGCAGGCATTTTGGTCTTTCGAGACGCCTCCTTTTTAAACGCTTCTCTTGAGAAAATAAAAGTCAAAACACCATATTTGACAAGCACATATCAATCCACATTAACAGGAACACACCCAGGCTCAGCTGTTGCAGCCACATACGCCGTCATGAAACATCTTGGTCGCGAAGGCTACCGCCAAAAAGTTGCCGACTGCATGGATTTAACACATCATCTTCAAAAAAAATTAGAAGAAGTCGGTTTTAAACCATACATTGAACCCAAGATCAATATTTTAACCGTTCAAATCGGAGACTACGAAAAAACAAACCGTATCCGATCCAAATTACTCAAAGAACACGGCTGGAATATTTCCGCAACAACAACAGTGCCGGCACTTCGTTTTGTTTTGATGCCGCATGTTACAAAAGAAGAAATTGATGACTTGGTTGTTGATTTAAAGAAAGTATTAGATGCCGATTAAAAAAAGCACTAATGCTGCAAGAAAAGCATTGATATCGCTAAAAAAATTTTGTCACCGAAAAACATTGATACCGCTAAAAAAAGCATTAACATCGCTAAAAAATTTTGATGTTGCTAAAAAAATGAAAGGAATGAAATTTTTTCAATTTCATATCCACATTTATTTTTTTGACAATTCATTCTGTTGCATAATTGTCAAAGTAATTTTTAACCAAAATGATCGGCGTTCCTTTGTCGCCGCTGCCGCTTGTTAAGTCACACAGGCTGCCGATTAAATCAACATATCGGCGCGGCGTGGTTCCTTGTGATTCCATTTTTCCGGAGAGATCTTTTTTGCAGCGGATACTTTCACGAAGAGCTTCATTTAATTCTTCATCTTTCAAATGTTTAAATTCATTGTCTGCCAAGTATTTCAGCTTCAGCTCATTTGGGGTGCCGACCAGTCCTTTTGTATATCCGGGGGAAACAACGGGATCGGCAAATTCCCAAATACCGCAGACGGGATCTTTAAAGGCGCCGTCGCCGTAAACCATGACTTCAACTTTTTTGCCGGTTTTGTCCAAAAATTCTTTTTGAATGCGGTTGACAAAAGTATCACAGTCTCTTGGGAACAATTTGATTGAATCTTCGGTGGCTTTGTTGGAACCCAAAATACCATAATCCGGATTAAAACCGCTGCCATCAACGGGCGCATTCAGCAAATCATCTAAACCATAAACGGTTTTGGCACCGGCTTCTTTGAGAATTTTTTTGGTTTTTTGACGTTTGTGAATGTCAGCTGCCAAAACATTTTGCGTGTATTTCAAAACAGCACGCGGATTGTTGGCAAAAAGAATCGTGATTTTGTCTGAGAAACTTTTGTAATATTCTACATAATCTACATCGGTGTACGGGTGTTTTGTCGCCCCAAATGCCTTTTTAAATTCATCTTCCGTTAAAATGTCCGTGTACGGATTGATGCCGGCTTTTTCAATTTGCTCAGCGCTCACCAATTCATTACCGACTTCATCAGACGGATAGCTTAAAACCAAATACAGTTTGTCAACGCCCATTGCAATGCCTTTTAACATAATTGCAAAACGATTGCGGCTCAGAATCGGAAACAACACAGCAATTTCGCCATCCGGAAATTTGGTTCGGACGTCTTTTGCGAGCTGCTCAACCGTTGCGTAATTTCCTTGAGCGCGGGCAACAACAGCCTCCGTCACACAAACGACATCCCCGTCATCAATCGAAAAACCTGCGGATTTGCCGGCTTGCAGAACCGAATTTGTTACTATTTCAACCAAATCATCTCCCGTTTTGATAATGGGAGCTTTAATTCCGATGGATTGTGTGCCGATAGATGTCAAAAAATCACCTTAAAATATTTTTACTTGAGTGAAAATAATCCGATTAGATATAAAATCGATTTTCATAAACAAAAATGAACATTTGCATTATTTAGGTTTTGCTTCCTTCAATGAATAAAAGAAAAGGGAAGGGAAAGGATGAAAGAAAGAAAAGGATGAAAGAAAGAAAAGGATGAAAGAAAGAAAAGGAAGAAAAAAAAGGAAGAAAGAAAAGGAAGAAAGAAAAGAGAAAAAGGCACCTTTTCAGAAATATCCGATTTTAATGCTGTGGTTGTAATTTTGAAGTGGCGCCAATTTGTAATCTTCCAAAAGAACATCGTGTGTGTTTTTAGCCGGAACGGAAAGGGATATTTCCTTTGTGCGGCCATAGCGGCCTTTGCTGACAACGACGGCGTTAATAATACCCAACATATCGAGTTCAGACATGAGATCCGTTACTCTTCTTTGTGTTAAAATATCCATATCAATGGCTTTGCATAATTTTCTGTAAACGTTGTACACTTCACCGGTCGTGATATTTTGAAGCGACATATTTTGGTTTTGGGCGCTGATATTCAAAATAACAATGCTGAAGAGAACCAATTTTGATTGTGTGGGCAATGTACGGACAACTTCAACAATTCGGTCTATTTCTATTTTGTCTTGTGCGCGGCGTGCATGAATTTCTGTGACAATTTTATCTTCACAGCGTTCGGCAATTTCGCCGGAAACACGAAGCAAGTCTAAAGCGCGGCGTGCATCTCCATGTTCCTGAGCGGCTAAAGCTGCACACAAAGGAATGACAGAACTATCCAACACATCCTCATGATAAGCCATTGCAGCTCTTTGGTAGAGAATGTCACGGATTTGATCCGCATCATATGGCGGATAAATAATCTCTTCTTCACCCAGAGAGCTTTTGACGCGCGGGTCTAAAAATTCCGTGAATTTTAAATCGTTTGACACGCCGATCAAACTGACTTTGGCGCGCTTTAAGTTTGAGTTAATGCGCGACAAATTGTAAAGAACATCATCTCCCTTTTTGACGAGTTTATCAATTTCATCTAAAATTACAATCAAAACCTGTTCTTGAGAGTCCAAGGCTTCTCTGAATTTTTGGAAAACATGA
>WRNK01000133.1 GCA_009776675.1 Methanimicrococcus sp. | reverse complement strand
ATTTTAAATTTTTTTCACTATAAATATATTGTTATATTGTATACAATCATATAATAATAAAAAGAATTTTGTTACAAATTAAAAACACTTCTTTTAAAAGCGAAACATTAAATATTCCTCCGATTAATTGTGTCATTATGCTCACTTTTATCGGGCTCGGTCTTTTCGATGAACAAGATATTTCTTTAAAAGGTCTTCATGCAATTCAATCTGCAGATTTGGTTTATTTGGAGTTTTATACCTCTTGTTTAATCGGAACAAACCTTGAAAAAATGGAACAGCTTTATAACCAGCCGATTATTTGCTTGACACGTGAGGATGTTGAACAAAATCCCGTTTGGCTTAAAAACGCCAAAGATAAAAATGTTGTTTTTTTAACCGGCGGCGATACAATGGCTTCAACGACACACGTTGATCTTCGTATTCGTGCAGCTGATATGGGTATTTCAACAAAGCTCATCCACGGCGCTTCCATTACATCTGCAATTTTTGGCATCTCCGGTCTTCAAAATTATCGTTTTGGAAAATCTGTCAGTATTCCTTTTCCTTATACCAGTCACCGCGGCAACCGTGTTGTGACAGAAACGCCTTATGACACCATAAAATCGAATCTGGAAAATAATCTTCACACACTTGTTTTTTTGGATATTAACAATGAAAATGGCTATATGACGGTTCAAGAAGCTTTACGGCTGCTTTTAGAGGTTGAAGAGACAAGAAAAGAAGGACTTATGAAAAACAGAGTGGCCGTTGGCATTGCTCGTGCCGGTTCAGATGATGTTTGTGTCAAAGCGGATTTTGCCGAAAATATTGATTCCTTTGATCTTGGCGGTCCGCTTCAAATTTTAATTATCTCCGGCACATTACATTTTGTTGAAGCCGAAGCGTTGGTAAAATTGGCCGGCGCACCGGAATGTTTGCTTTTAGATGTTGAAAAATAAGGTGCTGAAATAGTCATGTCGAAATATTGAAAAACAAGGTGCTGAAATATTCATGTCGAAATGTTGAAAAACAAGGTGCTGAAATATTCATGTCGAAATGTTGAAAAACAAGGTGTCAAATGCCGATGCAGAATGTTAAAAAATAATGTACCGAAATGTTGATATCGAATGTTGAAAAACAAGATGCTGAAATGTTAATGTTGAATGTTGGAAAACAGGATGCTGAAATGTTAATGTTGAAATGTTGAAAATAACTCTTTGAATGAGGAATTAAAATGGCTGCGGATCTTTATGAAAAAACACAGCGTTATGAAAAGCTTTTGAGAGCTGCTCTTGAAAAAGCTGTGCCCTCTTCTATTGAAGGGTCACATATGAGAGCTGCTGCAAAAGATTTTAAAACAATGGCGGATTCTTACCATAAAGACGGACTTTTTTTTATGGAGCAGAATGATTATGTAAATGCTTTGGCATCATTTAGCTATGGTCATGCCTGGTTAGATGCCGGTGCGAAACTGGGTATTTTTAATGTAGATGACGACGTTCTTTTCACAATTTAAGAAAGAACTGCAATAAAAAATGAAAAAACAAAAATAGAGTCGAATAATTGAAAATAATGATGGAGAGGATTAAAAATGCCGAATTATAATGTATTTTTAGAGGGTGCCTGGCTTGTAAAGGATGTTGCAACAGGCGAAGATGCAATCGGAATCGCAATTTCCGAGGCAGGAAAACGTTTGAATCCGAAATTAGAGTATGTCGGTGTCGATGTTGGCACCATGAGATGCTCTGAATGTGAAGAAAATTTTATGAGTGTTTATGTTGTGGCAGATACAGCATTGGTCGGTCTCTTATTCCAAATGAAAGTTTATGAGGCTGAAAGCAAAGAACATGCTGCCCGTATCGCAACATCCGTTATCGGAAAAGCTCTTCGAGATGTTCCGCTCAAGCTGGTCAGTGTTGATGAATTCCAATCTGAAAGCAAATCCAAACCCAGAGAAAGCGGTTCGGATTTTAGCCGCGGTTCTAAACATGATGAAGAAACCCCCAAGCGCAATTTTGAACGCGGTGTCAAAAACGAAGAGGGCGCTCCAAAACGCAATTTTGTCCGTGGCGCCAAACACGATGAGGATGCTCCAAAACGCAATTTTGTCCGTGGCACCAAACACGATGAGGATGCTCCAAAACGCAATTTTGACCGCAATATCAAAGAAAATCGTGAACCTAAACGCGAAACGTCAGGCAGATCCGGCAAAAAAACAATTGAATACGATTAATTTTTAATGCAGTTGTTTTATTCAGTTTGCCAAAAATTTTTATTTCCAATGATGTCATTTTTATCTTATTGATGTCATTTTTATTCAAAATCTGTATTATTTGTAAAAATCTCATCAGGTATATTTTATGAGTCGAATAATTTCTGTTACCGGCCACACATCATTAGATTTTTTATTAACGGTTGATTCGATTGTTGATAAAAATCAATCTGCTCCGATATTGAAATATGACATAAATTTCGGCGGCGGCGCCGCAAACGTTGCCGCTGCTATTGCTTGTTTGGGCAGCCATGCACAGTTGATTTCTCCGATCGGTAACGATTTTTCATCATCAGGATATGAAAAACAATTGTCTGATTTTGGTGTGGATTTATCTCTTGTTTATCGAATGACAGATGAAACGCTTTCAAAAGCTTTCATTTTGACAGATTGCCTTTCGAATCAAACAACTTATTTTCATTGGGGCGCAGCCGCAAAGTTAGCCGGATTAACACCCCCAAAAGTTGATTTTGTTCATATAGCAACAGCAGATTGTTATTTTAATGCAGCTATGTCTCAGAATGCATCTTTTGTTTCCTTTGATCCGGGGCAAGACTCCGTGACATACAAAAAAGAGCCTTTGAATACGATTCTTGAAAATACAGACATCCTTTTTGCAAATCGCCATGAAATTCAGCGCGTTATGAATATTTCAGAAAAGGCATTTGAAGAATTGAAATCCATGATTCCTTTGATTATCGTAACGTATGACAAAGACGGCAGCATTTTGTATGAAAATAAAGGGGATTTTAAAGAAACAAAAATTCCGGCGGCTTTGGTTGAGTCGGTTGATCCGACGGGGGCAGGTGATGCTTACAAGGCCGGGTTTTTGGTTGCCTTTACGAAAGGCTATGCGCCAAAAATTTGCTGTCAAATCGGCAGTGTAACCGCCTCTTTTGTTGTTGAAAAAATCGGATGCCAAACCAATTTGCCGACGTGGGAATTGATGGCAGAAAGATATTCAAAATATTATCCCGATTCTGATTTAATTTTATAAATAAGATTAATTTGGTAAGAGGAGTATTTTGGTAATGGGATTATTGTGGTAACGGTATTAATTTGGCAACGAAATATTCATCGGTAGCAGGAGTATTAATTTATAATAAGATCATTTTGGTAAGAGAATATTTTGGTAACATGAATTCAGTAATGATATTTTTGGTAACATGAATTCGGTAATGATATTTTTGGTAGCAAGAATTCGGTAATGATATTTTCGGTAGCAAGAATACGATAATGATATTTTCGGTAGCAAGAATTCGGTAATGATATTTTCGGTAGCAAGAATTCAGTAATGATATTTTTGGTAACATGAATTCAGTAATGATATTTTCGGTAGCATGAATTCGGTAATGATATTATTTTGGTAATAAGGTTAATTTGGTAACGAAATTAATTAAGTCGAATGATTCATTTGATTCGATGTGATTCGATTTAATTTATTATTGGAATTAGAGTCGAATGATTCATTTAATTCGATGTGATTCGATTTAGTTTATTATTGGAAGAATGATATGAAGATTGCAGCGTTGGTCTCGGGCGGGAAAGATTCGGTTTTTGCGGTTCAAAAAATGATTAAAGCCGGTCATGAAATTGTTTGTTTGGTTTGTTTAGTTCCAGAAAACAATGAATCTTATATGTACCATTGCGTCAACACAAATCTTGTCCAAGAGATTTCCAAAGCTTGCAGCATTCCTCTTTTTTATCAATCGACATCAGGCGTCAAAGAAGAAGAACTTTTTGAAATGGAATTCATTTTATCGCGTCTTGTTTTGGAACAGGGTATTGTCGGCGTCTGTTCCGGAGCCATTGAATCCGAGTACCAAAAAAGCCGAATCGACAAGGTTTGCAGCGCCTTAAATTTGCAATCCTTTTCTCCTTTATGGAAAGCTGATCCCAAACAATTGCTTTTGGAAATGATTCAATCCGGAATGGACATTCGATTTGCAGCGGTTGCAGCCGATGGTTTAGACGAAAGTTGGCTTGGGCGCCGATTGGACATGGAGGCTTTGGAAGATTTAAAAAAATTGAATCAAACAAAACATGTCCATATTGCCGGTGAAGGCGGAGAATTTGAAACAGCCGTT
>WRNK01000132.1 GCA_009776675.1 Methanimicrococcus sp. | reverse complement strand
TGGACGACTTCGTCGGACGTATCCTTTCGGGAACAAAAAACCAAGCCGTAAAAATCAGGGTCGGAATCGATGATTCTGCAAAGCGCTTCCATTTTCAAAGACGGAGGGACATCAATTGAAAAATGTTCTGTTAAAGCGCTTTCCTGAAACTTTTCAACGGAGACCATTTCATATTGTCCCATATACTTTTTGGCAATCCCTAAAATCGGCTTTGGCATGGTTGCCGAAAAGCAAAGCATGCGTTTGTCATCGTTTGTGTGCAGAATAATTTCTTTAATATCATCAATAAATCCCATGTTTAGCATTTCATCGGCTTCATCCAAAACGAAATAAGAAATCTGAGAGATATCCAAGCGTTTCCTGTCGATTAAATCAATAACACGACCGGGTGTTCCGACAACAATATCGGCTCCTTTGGATAAAGCTCTGAGCTGAACCGAAATCGGCTGGCCGCCAAAAATCGGAACGATGTTTAAATCGCGTATGCCTCCAAAAGAAGACATTTCATCACAAACCTGAATCGCTAACTCGCGCGTCGGCGTTAAAATAATTGCTTGAACGTGCCCTGTTCTCTGTGTGATGTTTTGAATAATCGGAACACCAAATGCCGCCGTTTTTCCGGTGCCTGTGTGCGCTTGTCCGATAATATTGGCTTCGCCTTTTAAGAAAAGCGGAATCGTTTGAACCTGAATTGGTGTCGGGTATTCATATCCTTTCAAATGAAGAGCTTTAATAATATTTTCTGAAATACCCAAGTCTTGAAATGTTGCTGCTGTTGTTGTTGCTGTTGTTGTTACTGTTTTTGTCATAAATATTCCTCAAAATTTTCAATTCAACAAAACAACGCCCTTTCATCCGAATTTCAGATATAAATCCCACATATAATCAAATAAATCACACATACAATCGGTTGTATGTGTATTGATGACATGATACAGTGGATAGTATGTTACGGCTCGGCGGCTGAGAAAAAAATTAATCAATCGCCGGAATTTAAAGTCCATAACTGCTGATACGAACAGGATTGCCAACGCTGTTTTGCAATAGACCACATAAAAACGCTTAAAAGATAATCAATCGATAATAATTAACGATAAAATAAGACTCTCAAACAATTTCATCCGAAAATTTGGTCTGTTTCCGGATACTGTTTCTCTGATATTTTCTGATTTTGATTCTTGCAGAGAATTGCCCGGAGACACTCTACAATAATGTAGCTCTATATGAATCTTTCTGAAAAAGATTGAGAACAAAAGTGAAAACAAAAAGGGAAACAAAAATAAATGAAAAAATGAAATGAAAACAAAAATAAATGAATACCTCCTTTGAGTTGTCATTCATTCGGATGTTTTAAAATGTCATTCCCATTTCAAAAAAAATACGATGTCGTCGTTGTCGGCGCCGGTCCTGCCGGCTCCCTTGCCGCAAAATACGCCGCAATCGGAGGCGCCGATGTTCTTTTAATTGATCGGAAAAAAGAAATCGGAACACCTATCCAATGTGCCGGCTTTATTCCGGCGGCGGATGAACTTGAAAATTTGATTCCGGGATTGATCCTGCCTTCTGAAATGACTGATTTTTCAAAAGAGTGTCTTCTCTCTCAAACATCCAAACAAAAAATTATCAGTCCCGATTTAAGCACAAAGGAATTTGCCGTAGGCGGTTTTGTTGTTGATCGAAAACTCTTTGACAGTGATTTATCAAAACAGGCAGCATCGGAGGGTGCCGATGTTTTGTGTGGCACTGTTGTCCAAAGCATTGATTCAATTGCGGACGGGCATATTTTAAAATTAAGCGGGGAGTTTGGAACAACAGAAATTTCGGGAAAAATCATTATCGGTGCAGATGGGCCAAGTTCATTGGTCGGCAAAACTTTCGGGCTTGTGCATTCCAAAAAAAGCGAGACGTCTCTGCCTTATGAAAGAGGAATCGGCTTTGGATACAAAATGACAAACGTGGACATTGATTCAGAAACTTTGGAGATGTATTTCGGGAACAAATATGTTCCGGGCGGTTATGTTTGGATATTTCCGGAAGGGGAAGGAAAAGCAAATGTCGGTCTTGGTTTGAGACGTTCTCTTTGTAAAGAAAATATTTCAGCGCGCGCTTTTTTAAACAGATTCATCAAAGAACATCCGATCGCATCTGAAAAATTAAAAGGCGGAAAAATTGAATCGATCATCGGCGGCATTATTCCGGTGGACGGTGCACCCGAAAAAACGGCAACTGAAAGGGTCATGATTGCCGGAGATGCGGCAGGTCACGTTCTTGCAACAAACGGGGGAGGCATTCCGTTTGCGATGGCTGCGGGGAAAATCGCAGGAGAAACGGCAGCAGAAGCTTTGAAAAATGAGACCGGCAGAGGAATAGATAGAAAGATAGATGGAAAAGTAAGCGAGAAGATAGATAGAAAGATGAATGAAAAAACACATGGGAAGACAGATGGAAAGACAAATGGAAAGATAGATGACAAGATAGATGTTTCCGATTATGAAAAAAAATGGCGGGCGGATTTTGGAAATGCTTTGGAAGCCTCTGTTCAAGCCCGAAAAATGATGGACAAATTTATGATGTCGGATAAATTGATGAATGCGGCGTTTAAATTAATGCCTGCCGAGCGGCTCAAAGAAATGCAATGCGGATATATTCCGACATCGATTCAAAAAGGATTGAACTTGCTGCTGAAATGATATCAGTCGGGAAAAAACAAAAAATTGTTCTGTAAATGAAAGGGAACAATCGAAAAAAAGGTGAAAGGTAGAAACAAAAAAAGAAGTGAAAGGCGGAAATGAAAAAAGGAAATGGAAAGAAAAATTCTAAAATTTCAGAAATATTTCTTCAATTTTTTCGGACTTTTAACAACTGTGATACATTCCATTTTTGCCAGCTTTTTGGCATTTTTTATGTCGATTTCTCTCATTTTCAATTCGAACTCATGACCGTTTGGCGCTTTTGTTTTGATACTTCCTTTGCGGGAATCAACGGGATAAATAAATACCGGCACACCGCATTTTGTGGTCTGTGCGACAGCGTTTGACAACAAAGAATCACCGATGCCGTGAACAATTTTTGCAGTCGTATTGGCACTTGCCGGAGAAATAATGAGCGCTTCGTACATTCCTGTTTGGATAAAACCCGGGATGAAGGGTGAGTTTGCGCTTTTTTCAACATAATAATGTGAAAAAGCCGACTGAATTCCTTCCAAAAGTTTGTAGCATTTTAAAACTCTTTCACCTTCGCGAGATGCAAAAACATCAATTGCATACCCGAGATTTTTAATCTCTTCCATAACAGCAACCGACTCTGCCAATTTGTCACCGGCGCCTGTAATTCCCCAAGCCAAACGCTTTGCCTTTTGGGGAAACGTCTTTTGTGAGATTGTCTCTTGTTTCATACTTAATCACCTGTGATGTATTTGATAACGATTATGGGTCATGAATAACAAACATCTTTTCGTACAAATTCGTTTTATAACGGATATTGGAATTGGAAATGAAATTGAAATCGAAAACGAAATCAAAAACGAAATCGGAATCGAAAACGAAATCGGAATCGAAAACGGAATTTTTATTTTTCTGTCATTGGAAGCGTTTGACCGCCGTATGGAATGATATTAAATGTTGCCGATGGATTTTCTTTTAAAACACAATCAATGGCTTCTTCAACGGTGATGCATGGCGTAAAAAATGCGGTTTTTGCATCCATCGGTGGCAGTGTTGAAACCAAATACAATTTAAATCTTTTAGAAGCAGCCGCTGTTTTTGCGGCTTTGTGTCCGCCAAATTCAAATTCATTTTTGAAACGAGCAATGGCGTCATCGGGTGTGGTACAAGCACGGTTCCAAGCAGCATAAACATCGTTTCCGATGCCGTCGCGACACTCTGAAACAACAATAATGGAACCGCCTTCAATAACTGCCTGAGTTGCGTTTTCCAAAGCTTTATTGGTTTGATACAAATTGATGTCTTTGGGGTAGCCCCCTGCTGAAACAATAACAGCATCTGCAGGGGTGGTTTTAACTTTGTACAAAGCATCGACCACCTTAACGCCTTCGCGATGAGCGGCAATGAAATCGCCCGAAAACGCTGCAATCACATTTTTGTGACCGTCCAAAACCACATTCAAAATAAAATCAAGTCCGATAATGCCGGCGGCTTCTTCCGAATCTTGGCGAACAGGGCTGTCAACGCGACCGGAAATAGAATGTTTATCAATCATTAATTTGTGATTTTCAATAACAGACAGGCGGGAACTGAGCCCCGGCAAAAGAGATTTGGAGCCGCCGCTGTAGCCGGCATAATAGTGAAAACCCACTTCACCAAGTCCGATAATGAAATCATTTTCCAAAACATCACT
>WRNK01000131.1 GCA_009776675.1 Methanimicrococcus sp. | reverse complement strand
AAAGCAAAACACCAAAAACCTTTTC
This sequence comes from Methanimicrococcus sp., assembly GCA_009776675.1. The sequence continues at coordinate 4,381 of WRNK01000131.1, read as the reverse complement.
CTCAAAAACATCCAAACCCCCTCAATTTTTGTTTTCAGTAGCGGAGCGGATGAAAGCAAAAATTGAGCTTTTTCAAAAAAAAATGTTGTTTCTATGATTGTTGCTACCGTTTTTATTATTGTTTCTATGATTGTTGCTACCGTTTTTATTATTGTTTCTACGATTGTTGCTACCGTTTTTATTATTATTTCTATGATTGTTGCTACCGTTTTTATTATTGTTTCTATGATTGCTGTCTCTGCTTATAACTTAAAACAAAAATCGGATTCATATTTTTCTACTATATTTTTTGAGGTCGAAGCCGTTCGATTCAGCCGCCTTTGGCGACTGATCGAACGGTGGTTGATTCGGGTTTCATGATTAAAGAAAAAACGAAACATCAATTTATATCACATCAAATAAAAATGGGGGTACCCGTTTCCCCAAATCATCAAACACTTTAAAGGAAAGACGTACCCCGTATTTTAATCGCTTCAAGAAGAATGATGTTTCGGATTTTAAACAAAAAATAAAAGCGGTAGAAACAAAAAATAAAAGCAGTAGAAACAAAAATAAAAAACGATGAAACAAAAATAAAAACAATAAAAGTAAAAAATTGAAAAAAGAAAAGGGTTTTGGATTAATTAATAAATCAAAGTCCAATCCAGTTTATTGTCTTCTTCATCAAAAAGGTAAACTTCCATGCTTCCTTGGCTTTTGTCTTCACCGAGCGGCTTGATGCCGATGAATAAAACATCATCTACCTGAACATCAAAATCTGCCGAAACTTTACCGAAATAAACGCGGCCGTGTGAATACGGCTCTTCCACCGTGACACCTTGATAAGCCATGTTTTTAATCACATTGACAACAACACAATCAAAACGGTCTGTTTCTAAAATCTCAACTTCTGATTCCATAAAATCCCCTTTTTAGAATGTATAACAACAATATAGATATCTCCTTTTAAAATTTTTGAGTGAAAAAAGAGAAGAAAAAAAAGAAAGAAAAAAAGGAAAATCAAGCATAAAAGTTCTGACAATCCTCTGATCCTGAACTCTTCAATTCAGAAAGGGCATTTTCAATGTATTCTGCATGGACAACGGGTTCATTTTCGATAATGGCTCGATGAAGTGCTGTTTTAAGAACTTTATCCACCAAATCTCGACCGGATAAACCTTTTGCTTCTCGTGAAAAGTTTTTGACGTTGAAATTCGGATCAACGGGAAGCGGGAAGGTTTGAAGGTTTGTTTTTAAAATCTGCTCGATTTCTTGCTCATCCGGAAGGACAAAGGCAATTTCTTCTTCAAAACGACTTCTGACGGCGGGATCAAGCGAAATGAGGCGGTTGGTCGATCCGATGGTACAAACGCCTTTTCTGTCGGACAAGCCGTCCATTTCCGTAATCAACGCATTGACAATTTCAACAACGTCGCCGCGAAGTTCTTGATACTTGCGATCAAGCGCAATTGCATCCATCTCGTCAATGAAAATGATGCATGGCGCCATTTCTTCGGCACGGTCATACAATTCATGAATCTGGCGCGCTCCTTCACCGACATATTCGCCAATCAATTGGGTGGCTTTCACCGGAAGAAGCGGTACATCCGCTTTGCCGGCCAATGCTTTTGCAAGCATCGTCTTGCCGGTTCCCGAAGGACCGTGGAATAAAACATTTCGCGGCGCCCATTTTCCAAAAGCGGCCGGATCTGCCAAGAAACGCTCGATCAAGCGGCATTTCTTTTTGGCAGCTTCTTGACCGATAATGTCATCAAAAGAAATGTTTGACAAAGGCTTTTCTATAATTTCGGCTTTGGCGCCGGAAGAAGCAATCGTCACTTTTGTCTTTGGACCGATCGCAAAACCGTCCGGTTCCACTTCAATCACGCGGTAAGCAAATCCTTTAAACAAATCTCGGTCGAAAAGATACATACCTTTTGTCACAGAATATCCTTCCCACTGATCACGAATGTAGGCTTCAAAAAGATCCGTATCGTCGATAAAAGGGTCATCATCAATTAATCCGATGAGCGGATAGCCGGCAGGCTTTAAAACAACCTCGTAAGCAAACTCTATGCCTGAGCCTTCATCAAAACATGGATTGTCATCAAAATTTTGCTTGGATTTTGATTTTTGATAAGCACGCATTTTATCAACTCACATTATTGGTTTTTTCATGAACTCTTCAAAAAATCAATTAAAGAATCATTTGAGATAAAAAATTATGGGTAATTAATGGGTAATTACGTACAACTAATATTGCAAAGACTATAAATGTATTTTCGTCTTAATTTAATTCAATATAACAACTCATTAAGATATTAAGAGTCATTTGATGAATTTTAATATAACAGCATAAATGAAAAAAGCGGACGAGATTATATGCTGCAAAAGATTTTCAAACATGGCGAACTGACCTTGATCGCTCAATATAAAAAAAACCAACTTGTGCAGCATGATTTACACGACTTGTTTTGGGAATGCACATTGACTTGCAATGCAAAATGCAAACATTGCGGCAGTAATGCAGAAAACAGAACGTATGACAACGAACTGACCACCGATGAAATAAAAAATGCTTTTTCTCAGATTGCAAAAGGCATGGAAATAAAAAATATTTTAATCAATGTTACCGGCGGCGAACCGATGCTGCGCGCCGACCTATGCGAAGTAATGACACATGCAACGAATCTTGGATTTCGCTGGGGAATGACAAGCAACGGAATGCTGTTTAATGACGAAAACATTGAGCAGATGAAAAAAGCCAAACTTGAAACAATTTCAATCAGCATTGACGGAATTGGCAAAACGCATGACGATTTTAGAGGTGTTGCCGGCTCATACGATAAAATACTTGAAAACATCGACAAACTCAAAAAAGCAAATTTTTTAGTACACCTTCAAGTGACAACGATATTTCATAAAGGCAACCTCCCCGAATTAGAGGAGTTATACGAGGTTATATCTCAACTGGAAATTACCTCTTGGCGAATCGGAATAATGGATCCGATCGGACGGGGTAAAGAAAACGAAGACTTATTGCTTAGCGGCACTGAAATCAAAAGCATACTTGATTTTATCAAAGCAAAGAACAAAAAGGAAAAGGGCAAGCTGCAAATCATTTATGCTTGCCCCGGATTTCTCGGGCTGGATTATGAAAAGGATGTGCGCGGCTACTATTTTTATTGCCGCACGGGTATAAGTGTTGCAAGCATTCTTTATAACGGCGATTTATTTGTTTGCCCGAATGTAAAAAGGCGGCCGGAACTTCTGCAAGGAAATATCCGCACAGACAATTTTGCGGATGTATGGAAAAATAAATATCAGCAGTTTAGAACGCAAGAAAGGACAAAATGCGCGTATTGTGAAAAGTGTGAACAATGGGATTATTGTCTTGGCGGCGCCTATCACACTTGGGATTTTGACGCCAATTTGCAAAAAAACTGTCCTTATGATATGATTTTCAAAGGGGATAAAAATGCTTGAAAAACGAATCGGTTTAATGGAGCAATCATAATAAAATTTGTTTAACGAATATACAAAAACAAACAAATAGTTAAAGAACAAACAAATAGTTAAAGAACAAATAAATAGCGAAATAAATATCCTTATAATATGATATGCAGCGGCGGTAAAAATGATTAAAAAATTAATCAGTTCGGTGGTACAAGGTCTTTACGGAGCAACTCAGCCCTTTGCAACAGCATCCGTTGAGTATGGAGGACCGCCGCCCGAACCCGTGCCCATGTATGGATCGCCGTCTCCCATAGATATACCGGCGGAAATACCGCCCAAAATGAGTGTCTTTTTGCCATTTTTGTTTTTAATCCTTATCCCGATAATTCTATTAGTTGGAGTGTTCGCACTCGCAAAAAAGAAACAGTTTTCAAAAAAAGAGAGAATAGGGGCTGCCATTATCGTCTTATCAGTTTATTTTGTTGTCTTAATCAGTGCAATCGCAATGATTTATGTGTTGTAACTCAATGTGTTGTAACTCATTTTGATTTTCCTGTTAATTATGACAATTTTTTTTTAGAATTTGCCATATTCAGCAAGTTTTCTCATACTTTTTCTTGCCATTATTAAAAAAAAATTAGGGCATGGCAGTTGGCAGGATTTGATTTTAATACTAATAATGAGTATTTTAATTATTGAGAAAGAGGAATGTACAATCCTTAAAAAATAAATAAAAAGAGTAGGGGAGAGAAAATGAAACTCGGTAAAAATAAACAGCTGATCTTTTGCCTGATTATAACGGTGATTCTTGGAATCGTTTACTTTTATTTCACATTGCCGGCAATTAATCTTCAGTCAACGGACTTTTATTTCTATTTAATCACACTCATTGTCATTTTCTTTATTGTTCAAACGATTGTTCGTATGAAAAATCTGAGATTTAAAA
>WRNK01000130.1 GCA_009776675.1 Methanimicrococcus sp. | reverse complement strand
TATTATTGTTGGTTATTGTTGTTATTATATCACTTATTTGTAAACGGGGAAGCGTTCACAAAGGGCTTTGACTTCCAGCCTGATTTTTTCAAGCTCGCCGTCGTTTTGAGCATTTTTAATGGCACGGGAAATGACGTTTGCAACAATTTTCATTTCCGGCTCCAACATGCCGCGTGTGGTGGCTGCCGGAGTTCCGACACGAATGCCGCTTGCGATAAAGGCTTTCTGTTTGTCAAACGGAATTGTGTTCATGTTTAAAACAATGCCTGCTTTGGCACATGCGGCTTCGGCGTCTTTGCCGGTGATGTTAAAGGAGGTCAAATCAATGAGCATGAGGTGGTTGTCCGTTCCGCCGGAGACGATTCTAAAGCCTTCTTTTGTCAGTTCTTCTGAAATAACTTTTGCATTTTTGACCGTTTGAATTTGGTCATTTTTGAATTTGTCGGAAAGCGCTTCTTTGAAAGCCACAGCTTTTGCAGAGATGGTATTCATGAGCGGGCCACCCTGAGTTCCGGGGAAAACGGATTTGTCAACGGCTTTTGCATATTCTGCTTTGCACATAACCATGCCGCCGCGCGGACCGCGAAGTGTTTTGTGCGTTGTGGTGGTGACAAAGTCTGCGTATGGAATCGGATTTGGATGGACGCCTGCAACAACGAGGCCTGCGATGTGTGCAATATCTGCCAATAAATAAGCGTCAACCGAATCTGCGATTTCTTTGAAACGCTTGAAATCAATAATTCGAGAATAGGCAGAAGCTCCGCAGACAATCATTTTGGGTTTGTGTTCATCAGCCAGCTTTTGAATTTCTTCGTAGTCGATTGTTTCTGTTTCACGGTCAACGCCGTATGCGACGATGTTGAACAATTGACCTGAAAAACTGACCGGGCTGCCGTGTGAAAGGTGACCGCCCTCGGATAAATTCATGGAAAGGATGGTATCTCCGGGTTTTAAAACCGCAAAGTAGGCTGCCATGTTGGCGCCGGAGCCGGAGTGGACTTGAACATTGACATGTTCCGCCCCAAACAGTTGCTTTGCACGGGAAACGGCTAAATTTTCCGCCAAATCCACAAATTCGCAGCCGCCGTAATATCTGTTTCCGGAATATCCTTCGGCATATTTGTTGGTCAAAATACTGCCCATTGCTTCCATAACCGCTTTGCTGGCATAATTTTCAGAAGCGATCAAATCCAAACGGGTTTCTTGGCGGTTTAGTTCTTTTTCAAAAACCTGCGCCATTTCGGGGTCAATTTTCTCAAGATAAGACATAAATATCCTTTTTGTTCGTGATTGTATATATCGTTGTACCGTTCTCAAACGGCAAATAAAATAATGGAAAATGAGATAGTTTGTAAAAATGAATTAAAATATAAATACATAACCGGAGAGAATAAACGGAGAAATATATAAATAAAAAAGAGCAAAACGGAAATGAACATCCGTTAAGCCGACTCATATGTTTTTTTCATTAAAAGCGCATCCGCTTCAATATTGGGGCTTTCGCAAATAATCGTGCCGCACGCCTTAAATTCCTTAAAAACTTTCATCAAATCAACATAATTCATATCAGATTCCTGCAAAATCAAATGATTGCGTTCTCCTTTTGCGGAATACTCGATGCCTGAAATGTGGCAGTGCATTGTTTTTAACCCTTCTTTTCCAAGCTTGTTTTCGACTTTTTCAAAAATGGCGGTAAATTCTTCATACGTGTTGTTCTTGCCGTTTCGGGCATGAAGATGAGAGAAATCAATGCACGGCAAAACGCCTTCAATACTTTCGGAAAGGGACAGCAATTCATCCAAATCCCCAAACTGTGTGGCTTTTCCTGTTGTTTCGGGCCGAAGCGTTACGGGAATCCCTGCATCTTTTAAGCGTGCGGAAAGGGTTTTTAAATGATTGAAAACGCGGTCATAAACAATTTTCGATTCGTCTTTTAGATAATAAGCGGCATGAAAGACAATATTATTCGCCGAACACCAATTTCCGACACGCGCGGAATCAAATATGCGTTCGATACTGGCATCCAGCTTTTCTTTTTCTGCTGCGTTTAAATTGATATAGTAGGGACCGTGAACACTTAAAGCGATGTCGGATTTCTCGGCACTTTCCCGAACAAGTGCAGCGGTTTTTTCGCCCATCTTTACGCCGTGAACAAATTCAAGCTCCATGCAGTCTAAACCCAGATGCCGAACTTGACTAACTCCCGCCACTGTGTCAGGTTTGGCGGAGCTGAGCGGAACACCGGCGGTTCCGAAAAGAAGGCGGTCGTATTTTTTAGCATTTTCGCACGTCATTTTTCAGCCTCGTTCTTTTTCTTACAATCAATCTCTCATCCTCACTCTCACAGCCTCACGATTCCCAAATGGCGTATGATTTCACTGCGTTTGTCAAAAGAAATTTTCTTTTCAACCAATTCCAAAAAGCTGTCCAAATCCTCATCATCAAGACCCATGATTTCCTCTTGGTTTGACAAAACCAAATCCGCCAAATGCTGCATTTCGTCTTTATTCAACCGAAGCAGCCGTTCTCTGAAATCTTGAGCGCTGTCGGCAAAACGATGTGAAACCGGTCTTAGGATGAATGGAAATGAGTGGCCGGCACCGGAGTCAGTGCTGCCGCCGGCTTCGGGAGCCAATTTATTAAAAATTTGAATATCCATTTCTGAAAAAACACGTCCCATAAGAATCCTCCATTATTTTTTAATAAGCCGCCCGTTTTTGTCGATTTCGCCGTTATGAATGCGTGTGGATGAAATCGGAACAGTGTCCTCTGCCAACACAAAAGAAACCTCTGCAATTTGAAGCTCTTTTAAACCTTTTTTTCGCCGAATTTGATTGATTTTATCTGCCCCGATTCTGGTTTCGGGAGAGACAACAATGCAGTCATAATCCTCAGAAACGGACGGTCCAAAAGGGTCATCCAGCTGAGAAATGAAATAACAATCGGAAGGCAATGACATTTTGACAAGCAGATCGGCGATATATAAGTTTAATTCTCGTTCTCGGGTGGCATAATTTGAAACAGCGTGAGATTTGGATTGTGCCATCACATCCGACGCCAGCCCGATTTCGACGATCCCGTTTCCTTTTTCTTTAATGAGCGAAAACGCCTCGTCGATTAATCGAGAATGGCCGGAATGCAAATATTCAAAAGTTCCGCCCAAAATGACTTTAAACATATACAAAAAAATGAAGGAAGAATTATTAATCTTTTGCTTTGGGAGTTTTATAAAAATAAAAGGGAGGAGAGGCGAGAAGCAAAAAGTTTTGCCCGTTACAGCAAATAGTTGTTCTCTTTATTCCCAATTCGCATAGAAAAGAGCTTGTATGTTGCATAACCCTCAATCACAAACGGTTCGGCCTTGCAAATTTCTTCTGCTTCTTCATAACTTTCGGCTTTGAAAATGATCATTCCTGCAATGCCTGAAAAACCTTTCGTCGGACCGCAGAGCACCAATTTGCCGTCGTCATCCAATTTTCTTATACGGTCAACGTGCTTAATAACCATCGCTTTGTTGATTTTGTTATACGTCTTGCCCCTCTCAATCAGCATAACATAAGTCGGCTCCTCCATATTATTACCCACTCAGTCAGTAACTTTTTTCAACAGAAAAGAGATGTACTTCGCAGCTTGGCATATCAAGGAAAGAATAGAACTTTTCAGCCAATGGGTTGGGACTGCTTGATTCCAATATTTTTTTAGCGTCATCCATGGTTTCCCAAGTTAATAAGTCCGCCCACACATCGCCTTCAAGAAGCTGCTTCCAAGAAATGAAGCCTTTTTGCTTAGACATATGTTCATTGTTCAATTTTTCTGACGCAAGTAAGAAGTCAGGCACAGACGCCCCTTTTGCAAGGCGAAAAGTTATAAATATAACAGCATTAGACATTTTAAACCTCCTTTTCTAATATATTTTACAGCACATAGCCATTATACGATACATAACTAAAGTATGCCATATTATACAATACCACCCTATCTCATTGATAATATAAAAATTGAATGCAAATTGTTTTTGTTGTTTTCATTGTGGCTCATAAATTAAAAAACATTTAAATTCATGGAATGAAGATTTAAACGAAGGAAATGAATGAAGGAGATGAATGGCGGCTTTGTTTGAAAAATGAATAGTTTCACATTGCTCACTTTAGGTATTTATAAAAATTTGGTGTTTTAAGAAATATGTCTGTCATTTAACAGAAACATAGAATAAAAGAAAAAAAGGAAAAGAGAAAAATATGCCTGAAATGCAACTTGAAGATTTGCCCGGCGTCGGACCGGCAACTGCTGAAAAATTAAAAGAAGCCGGTTTTAACACNATTGAAGCAATTGCTGTTGCTTCTCCNGCNGAACTTGGGNCAACCGCCGAAATCGGGGAAGCGACCGCCTCAAAAATCATTAACGCCGCAAGGCAA
>WRNK01000129.1 GCA_009776675.1 Methanimicrococcus sp. | reverse complement strand
AATGACGCCGATACGAGATCCCGGGTACTGCTCATGGGCACGCAGCAGTGAATACATCACTTCATCGGCATGCCCTTCATAAAATAAATAATTGATATCATCCAAAACCACAATCAATACTTTGTCGGTGTCGATGAGTTTTTTTACCAACTTATCAAAAATGCGGTTGAATGAAACACCGGACGCCGGCGGAGAAACATTTAAAATGCTTTTGTAAATGCGTGAAATCACGGCAAAACGGGTTGAGTCAATTTGACAGTTTACCTTAACCGTGTGCACTTTATCGGTGTATTCTTTGAGTTCTTCAAAAATTTTGTGAGAAGCACTTGTTTTTCCGGTGCCGGGGGGACCGTATAATAAACAGTTGAGTGGTCTTGCACCGCGAACAGCGGGCTTTAATGCAAAGCGGATTGAATTTAATTGATTATCACGATGGGGAAAATAATCGGGGAGGTAATCCAGTTCAAAGACATCGGATTGTTTAAAAAGAGTTTCATCCCACATCAGCATGTCTTTTTCTCGTGTCAAAATGATTCACTTCCGTCAAAATACTATTCGCTTTTGATTTTCAAACAATAAATAATTTACAGTATCCACATTATATAAAAAGTAAGGTCACGATGAAAACAACAAAATAGTGCGATTCAAAATATGATAAAGTTTTTAGGATTTTAGTTTTTTTGAAAAATTTATATTTTATATAGGCGTCTTATAAATAAGTGAACGAAAAATAATAAAGAACCAATTAAAGAATTAATTAAAGAATTAATTAAAGAAACAATAAATAGTAAAAAAGAATAACAAATAATCAAAACAATATCTATCGACAATAAAATAAACGAATGAGAATCGAAAAAAAACAATTCGGTGACTCAAAAACAAATTCAAAAGCAATTCTAAAATAAAACCGTCGGCAAAATAAATCCGGTCTTAAGGATGAACAAAATGGAAATTGAATATAAATTTGGAATCGGAAAAAAAGAAACATTTGATTTTTTATCCAATTTGTCTCAAGTCGGCGATTATGTTTTAAAAGACAAGTCTCATCCGATTTTTACAGATACTTTTTATGACACGCCCGATTTTTTGCTTTTTTCATTGGGATATTATTTGAGAAAACGTTTGGAAGAGGGGAAAGATTTCGCGGAATGGACTTTAAAAAAATCGGATTCGTCTTTGACAGATGTTCATAAGCGCCATGAATTCAAAGAAAATCTTTCACTTCAATCGGAAGTGACAGATATTTCCAATCCGGATATTTTAAAATGCTTGTTTTCACTGGTGGGAGACATGAAGCTTGTTCCGATTCTGACACTCAATCAAGATCGTTATTTTAAAAGCGTTTACAAAGCCGATTTGACCAAAGAAGCAGACTTTGTTCCTGAAAATATATTGTCGGACTTGTCGGTTGATTTGGTTCACTTGAAATTTTCCGAACAAACGCATGCTTTTATGGAACTTGAAGCGGAACTTTCTCACGGAACCACAAGTGATTTGAAAGATTTTGTTACTGTTCTTCAAAATGTCAAGGAAATTAAAAACGATATTTACCTCAATCATTTATCAAAGTTTGACCGTGGTCTTGTTCTGTTTTTTAACAGAGATAAAATAGAAGGCGTCATCAATGGTTTTGAGAAAAAATCATATCATCTTGATATTGAAAATGCTTCACCCGATGATTTAGATTCGGCAGATTCCGGTTTTTTAATGCCTCGTGAAAAAGCCGCCCTGCTTCAAATCTGTGAAAAGAAATACACGGCTGATCCGACGGATCAATTCGGAAGCACCGGTTTTTTAATAAATAATGGACCAATTCATTTTAAAAATGATTTGTTTTTGAAAAAAGCCTCTCTTTTGCTGGCGCTTGACAGTGGAATGTCTCTCGGATTTGCTGCTTTAACATATGGTTTATCCAAGAATGAAGTTTTATCATTGCGCCGATCGTTTGAGTTTTTCAGGTTGGATATTTTTCCGTTTATTTTTGAAGTCGCTCAGCCTCTTCATTATTATTTCCAAAAACCAATATCTGATGGAAAAGTTTGGACAGAAGCCGAGTTGGCGTCTTTTTACAATATCAATGTCGAGCGCTCAAAAACACGTCTTTTGAATGCCGAAAAATTATTCACATCTATTGGAGCAGCTTGCGGTTTATCGGATCGCGATCAAGCTGTTTTGAGAACGTCTGTTTTCTTAAAAGATATCGGTCAAGGGATTTCATTTGAACGGCCTAATATTTCGGCAAACATCATTTTAACACACCCTCTTCAAGACTTTTCATTAAACGAGCTTAAAATGCTTGGATTGATTTTTGTTTTAGACCATTTGGAAAAACGCGCCCCCCAAAACATTCGAAAAGCAATCAGAAACGCCGGTTTCTTTGTTCCGCCGTTTTATCAAAAGAAGGCTTTGATTTTATCAGCCTTTTTAGAAATCATTGAAACCGCAGATGATATTCAAGGCATTTTTGATCAAATCACACTTTCTGATGCCTCTTATGGCGATACCAAAAAAAGCCGAATCGAGATCGTTTATTCAACTCCGAATGATTATACCGGATCTTCTGACGCTGATTTTTTTAAGCCGAACGATTTTATTAAACCGAACAATTTTGTTATACCTTCTGATTCTGTTTCCCCCGATGAGTCTTTTTCAAAGCCGGATAAGTCCTCTTTGAACAAATTCATTGATATTGTTTTCAATTCTTCGCTTCTCTTTAAGTCCTCTTCTGCCACACCTCCCGAAAATCTCAAAAAGAAAGACAAAGGGGAGACAAAGGAAACAAAAGAAAAAGAGACAAAGGAAATAAAAGAAAAAGAAACAAAGAAAGCAAAAGAAAAAGAGACAAGAGATACAACTTTACCGCCCCTTGAATCGGTTGTTCCCGCTTTTGAAAAACCGGAAAGCTCCAAATTGCTTTCGGATGACATGATGGCAGAAGCCGCCGAAAAAATATTTAAAGCCCAATTTTACGATGTTGAAAAAGCAGAACCCGGTGTCATTTCAGCAAAAGACATTGAAGATGTCCATGACATTCGCGTCGCACTTCGAAAAATTCGTTCTGCGAATTTAATTTTCAAAAACTTTTTGGATCCGAAATGGTTGGAAGAGACAGAATTAAATGTCAAGAAAATGCTTTCCTTTTTTGGCGTGATCCGTGACTTGGATGTGCTTTTGGAAAAAGCAGACGCATATGTCAAAAAAGAAAATATTGATCGATCGACCCTCTCTCTTTTTTACAAAATTGTTTCCAAAGATCGAAATGAAAATCACAAAAAGGCGGTTGAATATTTAAAGTCGGATGAATATTTTTTATTTAAAATCGGGCTATATGAAACCTTTAACAGCGGCGTTTATCTTGGAACGCCTCGAATTAATAAAAAAGGCGATGTCTTTCCCGTCAGAATTTGTGATGTTTTGCCCGCCATTTTGTATGAGAAAGCCGCAGATTTGACAGCTTATCATGAATGGCTGGATGGTCCGTTTATTTATGTTGACAAATTGCACCGTTTGCGCATTGCCGCCAAAAATTTCCGATACACATTGGATTTCTTCAAAGATTGTTTTGGCAGCTGCGCGTCTCAGCTCATCAAAGAATTTAAAGAGCTTCAAGACATTTTAGGCGACTTTCATGATGCGATTGTCGCCATTGCTGTGATTGACTCTTACATTTCCCGTATTGATATGGATGACGACGTTTTTGAAAGCGCCGCCGAATCGAAAAAGAAACTGGCGGAGATTGAAACAACTCTGAACGCTTTAGAAAAATACAAAGAGTATCGTGAGCGTGAAATTGAATTGCTTCTTCAAAATTTCCATTCCAAATGGGAAAGCATGGATCGCCAATTTTTCCATGACCGAATTTCAAAAATAATTACCGAAGCAAATTTCTAAATCATTTCATTTTCTTTACTACATTGTCAGGTGAAGTATGTCTAAAGATAAAAAAAATCAAAAGAAAAAGGAGACGGAGGAAAACCCAATCCCGATTCCAAAAGACTCCGGTAAAATTCGTTTGATTTTGCCAAAAGATTTGGAATCCAAAATTCGATCGGAAAGCAATCCCGGTGCCGTTGTTGCCGAAGCGTTGACGGAATTTTATTCCGAAAACAGCCGGTCAAATTCAATGATTCAAAAAGAAATTGACAACAACATTATCGAAATTCAGCGCCGCCACATATCGGATTTAAAAGACCAGCTGGAAACCGCCAATCATAATTATGAAGAGCTGATGAAAACGTATCAGGCATATATGCTTCAAGTTCAGCCGCTGATTGAAAAAACGCAATTGACAGAGGGGATGGAAATTAAAAAAATTTTAGCGGCAGAGGAAAAGAAAGAGGAGGTGCCTTTGAAGAATGAAATGGAAACTGTGACGGCTGAAGAGACCGGATCGGCTTCTATTGAAAAGAAGAAAAAA
>WRNK01000128.1 GCA_009776675.1 Methanimicrococcus sp. | reverse complement strand
AAAAAAGTTTCTTACAAATCGTGGAAGCAGCAACTGAAAGGCCGATATCGGTTGCCGCACAAAATACAAATGCTTCCAGACAAAGCGGTACCGGTGCAGGCACAGCAATAATCAGCGATACCCCGACTCAAAATAACAACGATGGCGGCGGCGGTGCAGGTTATGGAACAGATACATCTCAAGATGCCGGAGAAGTCACCGGATATGAAATGACTGTTGTCTATGACGATTCTGTTTCCGGAATTCGTGATTTCTTACAAAGCCCGTCATTTGCAGCATCCAGCCTCATGGCAATTGTTTTTATCATTGTATTGGTTGGGGCTGTATTCTACGGATTTAAAAGGAAATAAAATAAAAAATAGTTCAAAAATGCAAAAGATTCATTCTTTTGCATTCATTTTTTTTTAATTGTTTTTTAAAAATTGTTTCTTACAATTTTCTTTTTTTTGAATGGTGATTTCAATGAAAATGATTTAATGATTAATACAAACAAAATAATAACAATAACCGGAAAGGCAATGAAAATTTAATCCGCAGCTGACTCTTAGGAGTAAGCATCAATTTCTGTTTGGATGACAGAATACGTGATTTTTGATCTTCTTTCTTCAAACTGTTCGTAATAACGGGCTCTTTGAACCAATCCCTTGAAAAATTCATCTTCTTCGGAAATACCGAGTGAGTCGATTCTGTTTTCAGAAATTTTGTTCAAAACAATACTTTCATTCATTGGGGATTCTGCTGTAACATTCATAATTATTTCTCCTGCCGTTTCTAAGACAGTAATTCAAAAAGTATGCCATGGGTATTAAAACAAAACGAAGCGGAGTGAAAGTATTGAGAAGGAGAAAGATATTGAATTTTTCACTTTTGCTTTTTAAGAAAAGAACTTTCATCATTTGGGTTTCAATTGAAAAAATGAAACATCAATTTGTATCGCATCAATAAAATCGGGGGTACCGTTTTCCCCAAATCATCAAACACCTGCAAGGAAAAATGTACCCCGTCTTTTAATCATTTCGTGAAAAGGATGTTTCGATTTTAAACAAAAACAGAATCAAATCCCTAAATCCCCTTTCCTCAAAAACATCCAAACCCCCTCAAATTTTGTTTTCAGTAGCGAAGCGAATGAAAGCAAAATTTGAGCGTTTTCAAAAAAAAATATTGTTACTATGATTACTGCCACCGCTTTTTTTGTTTCTGTTGATGTGATTGCTGCCACCGCTTTTTTTGTTTCTGTTGATGTGATTGCTGCCGCCGCTTTTTTTGTTTCTGTTGATGTGATTGCTGCCACCGCTTTTTTTTGTTTCTGTTGATGTGATTGCTGCCACCGCTTTTTTTGTTTCTGTGGATGTGATTGCTGCCATCGCTTTTTTTTGTTTCTGTTGATGTGATTGCTGCCGTCACTTTTTTGTTTCTGTTTTTGTGATTGCTGCCGCCTATAACTTAAACAAAAACACAAAAATGATTTTGTACTTTTTCATTTTATTTTTATGGGTGTGAAGCCGTTCGATTCAGCCGCCTTGGGGCGACTGATCGAACGGGTGGTTGATTCGGGTTTCGTGGTGCAAAAAAATCGAAACATCATTTTTATGCCACATCAATAAAAATGGGGGTACCGTTTTCCAAAATCATCAATTGCTTTTGAGGAAAAACGTACCCCGTTCTTTAATCGCTTCAATGAAATGATGTTTCAAGTCTCAAAAAAAACAAAATCAAACCCAAAAAACCTTTTTACAAAACATCCAAACCTCCTCAAATTTTGCTTTCAGTGACGAAGCGAATGAAAGCAAAATTCGGATGTTTTTGAAAAAATGTTGTTTTTCATCACAACAATAATAAACTGAAAGAAATTTTGTTATCAAAGTGAAATGTATGAAAAAGGGTTTAATTATCGTTGATTATCAAAATGATTTTGTAAAGACGGACGGTGCGCTATCTGTTCCGAATGCCGATACGGTTTATGAGTACATATTAAAAATGGCAAAATCGACTCCAAAAGAACTGATTGTTACGACACTAGACGCTCATGATGAAAAAGAATGGGAGCAGCTCAATACGCCGGAGTCTGAAAAGTATCCGCCGCATTGTGTTAAAGGAACGCAGGGCTGCAAATTATACGGAGAGCTTGAACAAAAGGTTGAGCCGACCAATATTTTTGAAAAAAATGCGTATGCACCGGATAAAATGGCATTTTCAAATTTAGAGATTTGTGAGGAAATATTTGTGGTTGGCGTGGTAACAGAGATTTGTGTTTATCAGACGGCTATTGCATTATATACGGCAATGGCAAACAACAATAAGTATCCAAAAATTACTGTGGATTTGAATGGTTGTTATCATTTAAACGAATCTGTTGCAAAACAGCAAATGCAGTATCTTAAGGATTATTTAGGTATTGATGTTATTGAAAAAACATGAGATGAAGTGTTTTAATGGCGATTTCAAAAAAGACAATAGTAAAAACCCTTTTCCAAAAAAAACCAAACTTTGGATCATAATTTTGAATACCTGTTTTGGTGTTCTCATCATGATCCAAAATTAAAAAAATTGAATGAAAGCTCAAATTTTTTGAGATTTTTATTTTAAACTTAAATGTGCTTTACGATTTCTGTTTTTTATTTTAAACTTAAATGTATTTTGCGATTTCCGTTTCTAATTTTTCTTTAGAAGTTAAACCGACAAAACTGTTGACCATTTTGCCGTCGTTTAAAATAATAATGGTCGGAATGGCGTGAACAGAATAAGCATGAGCCAAAGTTTGGTCTTCATCTACATCAATTACTTTGAATGTGACTTTGTCACCATATTTGTCCATTAATTCTTTAATAATTGGGCTTTGCATTTTACAGGGGCCACACCATGTTGCGGAGAAATCTAATATTTCCAGACTCATTGACGTCACCTTGTTTTAATTGATTTTCAATAAATAAATACGCAAAAAACACGTAAAAAATAACTGGGAACTAAAGATTTTACTCGATAACAACCATAAACTAAATAAACTTATGTAAAACTTTGACCGTTGTCATTTTTTTTGAAGAACGCCCCAATACATGCATTCTTCGGGCGTTATCATGCGAATCCCTATTTCTTTTGGGTCAAAGGATGCAGAAGTGTTTCGAATCAAAACAAACGGAATTTGAGCATTGCTTTCGCCCATCACGGCCTGCGCTGCCGATGCTAAAATATCCGCAACCGCAATTTGAGTGACCAGTAATTTTTTCCCAAATAAATCAACGGCGCCGCGCTTATCTTCAACAGCCAAAAAGCCGGCTGCGCCGATTGCAACACCGGTACACCCGAGCCGAAGCGGCTGTGTTCGGCTGTCTGCAATTATAACACCGATATGAACCCCGTATGTTTCAAAAACAGCTTTTGCAATCTGAAACGCACTTTTGGAAGGCTCTTTCGGATACAAAACGACACATCCCTCCGGCGCGTTAGAATTATCAATACCTGCATTTGGGCAAAGCAAACCATCTTTTAATGTCAAAAGAACACCAAAGACACCGCCAAAAACAACATCCGATTCTGCAATAACCAACTCCGCTTCACGCGCATCAATTTGACATGTTTTTTCATATTCAAGCGCTTGAGGACCCGGAACAATATCTGACAAACGAACAATACGATTTTGAGAAGTCGCCAACGCGGATTCGGCAATCACTAAAATGTCGTGTTCCTGAGGTGTTTGCCCGGCATTTTGAAAAGCTTTTTTCAAAATTAAAAAAAGATCGTCGTTGGGCAAAATTAAATCACTTTTCAGCCCGTAAAGCTCAATCGGATTTTGAGGGTTTTGAGAGGAGGGAGAGGACTGAGAAGACTGAGACTGAGAAGACTGAGACTGAGAAGACGACAAAGATTGAGATGAATCGAATGGAGAAGACATAAAATGACCTTTGATGAAAAAATAATCCTTTGAAGGACAATTTAGAGAAGATGTGCAGCTTTTAATATTTTTTCCGTTGAAATGTGAGACCCGACAGGCATCATGTGAATACCGCGACAAAGTGGTTTTAACTTGACAATCAGATCAGAAGCAATTGAAATACCTTCTTTTATCGGATCCTCAGCCGCAAGGATGCGTTCTGACAATTCATCAGGGACAGCAATTCCGGGGACATTTTGATTCATATACTGCATCATTTGTGCCGATCGAATCGGAATGACACCGGCAAGAATCGGAACATCCGTGTTCGCTTTTTCTAAAAACGCCTTGAATTTTTCAATATCAAAAACGGCTTGCGTTTGAATAAAATCAACGCCTGACACCAATTTTTTCTCAAGCTTTACGAGCTGCATGCGCTCTGCCGGATCTGCGTTTGTCACAACACCAACACAAAAATCAGGGGCGCCAAATAACGGCTGATCTGAAAAATTGGAACCTTGTTTCATTTTTTGAATGAGTTTCAAAAGCTGAATGGAATCCAAATCATAAAC
>WRNK01000127.1 GCA_009776675.1 Methanimicrococcus sp. | reverse complement strand
CTGACAAAGAAAAATGGTTTTTAGACAAATTCAATTGATTTAATAATAAAATGATTGAAAAAAAATAAAATGTGACAAATATAACATATTATCAAAAATATAACTTGAATAATGGTGAAATAAAAAAAGATGGAAAAAATAATGTAAACATCATCTTTTCAAAGCATCTGCAATAAGAGGCGCGACACTGATATGACTTTGAATCTTTTCGATGGTGTCTGTCGATATAATGTCTTTGACACCGGCATTGTATAAACGCAAAACGGCATTTCGTGTTAAAACGGGGTGGACACAAGCTGTATAGATGTCTTTGGCACCGTTTTGGTATAATATTTTGACGGCTTCTGCCATTGTACCGCCGGTGGCAATCATATCGTCAACAATGATGACATCGCGCCCTTTGATGTCCATCGGCTTTTCTTTAATTGCCACGGAATCGCCGCTAAAGCGCGTCTTTTCAAAGACGTCATGATCCAAAGATAAACCGGCAGCCATCTTTTCAACCATGTTTTTGACGCCGGCATCCGGCGCAATCAAGAGCGGTTTACTTAATTTTAAGTCGGAAATGTATTTCCCGATCAGCGACGAAGCATCCAGATCCGTCGTCGGACATGTGAAATGATCTAAAATGAATTTTTTATGAATGTTAATTGTAAAAACAGCATCCAATGATTCAGCAGCAATCGTCTTTGCCATGGCACGGGCGCTGATGGCTTCTCCCTTGTTAAAAAGTTTGTCTTGGCGGGCATACCCCATGTATGGGATCACGACTTTGATTTTTTTAGCCGATTCACAAGCGTCTAAAAGTTGCAAAAGCGCAATTAAATCCGAATCCGTTGTTGTATTTTGGATAATGATGACATCTTGCCCATCCACATCATCTAAAATTTTCAAATATTGTTCATTGTCAGGAAAACGCACATAATCCGTAACAGTCGGAGTGCATTGAAGCAGTGCCGCCACACGGCAGGCAAGTGTTTGAGATGATGGACCGCCGATAATTTTCAATTGAATAACCTCTTAATAATTATTTTATATTTTTTTGAGACATGCGTGAAAGAAAACCTTTTCATAAAAACATTTTCTTTGATAATTTCATTTTATTCTTTTTGTTTTTATCTCGTTTTTCTTTTCATTCGATTTTTTCATTTCTTTCGTTTTATATTTTTTTTCTTCATTTCATTTTTCTTTTTGTCGGGTTTTTTGTCTATTTTAACAAGCCTTTTGTCAAATGTTGCTAAAAACACTTTTGGAATATTAGGTAATAGATCTGACGGAATCAAAGCATTTCCTTTTGCCAAATAAGAGAGGTCTCCGGCACGTCCGCAAATAAATGAACCACAGCAAGCAGCATTTTCAGCTTTGTTTTTTGTCAAGAGTCCGCCGACAATGCCTGCTAAAATATCTCCCGTTCCACCGACAGACATTCCGGCATTTCCGGTAGAATTGTATCTTGTTTTTTCAAAATGTCCGGTCGAAATCATATCAATCGGACCTTTTAATAAGACAGTGACATTGAATTGATCGCAGACTTGAACAATCATTTTTTCAATTTCATCATCTTTCATGTCTTCTTTTTTCTTGGGGAGCATGAATCCGATATATGCGGCTGCTCTTGAAAACTCATTGAAATGAGGCGTTATCACAATTTCCGGTTTATTGATTTTTTTGTTTTCCATGATGGCTGCAAATATTTCCGGCCGCAATGCATCGGCATCAATCACTGCCTTTTTGAACTCAGGAATCAATTCGGCAACCGTTTGAAGAACTTCGGGGTCTTTCCCAAGACCCGGACCGACAACGACAACATCGTGTTCTGCAATGAGTTCTTTAAGCGTGGGAATATCTTCAATAGATAGCTTTTCTCCGGTCAATTTTTTTACAATAAGTTCCGGCGAAAATGACGCCACAATTTCATAGATACTTTTTGGAACAGCAAGGGTGACAATATCGCATCCCGTTCGAAGAGCAGCCATTCCGGCAAGAGCCGGCGCGCCCGTATATGGACCGCCGCTGATCACAAGAACTTTTCCGCTATCTCCTTTTCGGCTCACATTTTCACGGTGATAAAGACCGATAAAATCTCCCGGACCGATGTATTTCTCTGCATTTTCAGGAATGCCGATTGGTTTGACAATCATGTTTCCGGCATATTTGATGGCTTCGGGGGTTTCCAAGAATGTTTTCATTTTGTGAAAGGTGACGGTTGTATCGGCTTTCACAACAGTATTCAGGCGCCTTTGGTCTTTTTGATCTTGCTCCGCCGGCATCAGTCCGGATGGAATATCCACCGATAAAACAAAAATATCACTTCTTTTTTTCTTCTGTGAATTGATTTGAGAAATGGCCGCTTTTTCCATGCCTTTGACTTCGCCTGAAAATCCGGTTCCAAAAATGCCATCCACAATCACAGATGCTTCTTTTCCGTATTTTTCCCAAGCTTTTCCCATTTCAAATTCACTGTTGATCTCGACAGTTGTCACAAAACTTGTTTGACTTAATAAATTGTAATTTTGCTGCGCTTCCCGAGTTTTGATTTTATCGGGTGTTCCAAACAGGAAAATAACCGACGAGATATTCAAATCTGCCAAATGCCTGGCAGCAACAAACGTATCTCCGCCGTTGTTTCCAAGTCCGGCAAAAAATAAAACTTTAATCGGGGCGGATGATATGATGTGTGTATCAAGTAGTGCCGGCATATCCGCAGAAGGAATCGTTTTTAAAATGGATCCGCTTTTTTTGCTGGCCGTTTCAAATGTTTCTTTTTTTCTGCTTCCGGTGACCGCATACTTAACAGTATTCACATTCAAGTGTCCTGCAACGACTTCAGAAACAGCATGTCCTGCGTTTTCCATCAGCTGAAGCGGACTCATTCCCAGCCAAGCCGCATTTTTATCAACAGCCTTCATTTCGTTTGCCGTCAAAATTGTTTGTCTCATATCCGTTCCTTTCTCTCAAATATTTGATACTTTTTTACTCTTTATTTCTTGTTAGAATATTTTAACTATTCCTTTTTTAATATTAATAAATAAATGGATTTAAATACTAGGTCAAAAGTTTGATATATTACAATCTTCGCTTGCTTTATTCAAAAAATTTAACGAAAAATCCAATCTTCAATTCATTAAAACAAGTTTATCCATCATTTATCCATCATTTATCCATTATTTATCCATCATTTATTCATTACTTATCCATCATTTATTCATTACTTATTTTCTGCATTATCATTCAAATAAAATTTATTGGCGCAGCATAAGTAACTCATGATTTTCTTCAAAATTCTTCAAATTTATTAAGTTTTCAAAGGGTGACTCTCATGACTTCTTCTCAAAAAAACGTTGAAAGTGTTAAAAAACCGAAGCCGGAATTTTTGATTTTGGGCGGTGGCATTATTGGATTTGCAGTTGCAAAGGAATTGCGCAAATCTGAAAAAGAAATCACAATCATTGATATTGATAAAACGCGTGTTGAAACACTTCGCCAGGAAGGGTTTAATGCGCTGATCGGCGACATCACTGACCCAAATTTGCTGGGCTTTATCGACATGCGCAACTTGATTTGCCTTGCCGTTCTCAGTTCAAATGATGATGCCAATACAAAATCTGTGGCAAATTTAAAGCCGCTCATTCCGCCATCTGTTAAAGTTATTTCTCGCGCTTCGGACAGTTTGAAACGTGGTGACATGATCACTGCCGGATCTGACTATGTTTTCGTTCCGCCTCAAATCGTTTCAAAGACAATTACAGAATATCTTGATTTAATTGAAAACAAAAATATCGGAAACCGCTTGGCTAAATGGATGGAAGAGCACCGTGGCTGTACACTCGGTATCGTTCTCCATGACAATCCTGATCCGGACTCCATTTCCAGCGGGTATGCTTTGATGGAAATTACAAAAAAGTACAACATTAAAGCGGAAATTTTATATGACGGCAAAGTCGGCCATCACGAAAATAAAGCCTTCATCAACTTATTGTCCATCCCGATGATTAAGATTTCAAGCAACGACATCTTTGAAAAATACGATCAATTGGCTCTTGTGGACAATGCCATTCCGTCTGTGAATAATTCGATCCCTGGTGACACTCCAATCGGGATTATTATTGATCATCATTCTTATGTGGGCTTAGAGCCTGCTGCTGATTTCATCGACATTCGAACAAATGTCGGCGCTTCCGCAACAATTTTAACCAAATATCTCCAGCAAATGGATATTGCCGTCTCTAAAGAGTTGGCAACGGCTCTTCTTTTTGGTATTCGCACAGATACAAACGATTTCAGACGCAATACAACCTCGGCGGATTTTGCAGCCGCATCATTTTTACATCCGCTTTCGGATCACGATTTATTAACACAAGTTGAAACACCGTCGATGTCAGTTGAAACATTAGATATTCTCGGCGAAGCCATTCGAAACAGAGAAATTTTTGGAACCTGCCTTCTCT
>WRNK01000126.1 GCA_009776675.1 Methanimicrococcus sp. | reverse complement strand
TTTTTTTAAAACAAACAATGTTATATTAAAAAAAGAGTCGGAAGAATCTTTCCTATTGGAATTTTCTTTTGAAATTCTTTTAGATTTTCTTTTTAGAATTTCATTTTTGAAACTTCCCGTTTGGGATTTTTCGGAAAAATTCTCCTTTTTGTTTTTTACTTTATTGCTTTTTAGTTTATTGCTTTTTACTTTATTGCTTTTTACTTTATTGCTTTTTCCTTGCAGTGGCATTTGCCATAGCAATCATTTCTCCGGTATCTGTTGTGTTTGTCACAACAATTAAGTTTTTCTCACGTGCAATTTCAGAGAGCGTCTGTAGTTCTCTTAATCGAATTGCTACGGGGATTTCGTCATACAATTCCGCTGCATCACGCATTTTTACAGCAGAAATTTGTTCGCCTTCGGCTAAAATAATTCTGGAACGCTTCTCTCTTTCGGCTTCAGCTTGTTTTGCAATGGCGCGCAGCATGGATTCCGGCAAACTGACATCACGAAGTGTCACAGACGTTACGCGGATGCCCCACGGGTCGGTTTCTTTGTCTAACAATTTCTGAAGGTCTGTGTTTACTTTTTCACGCTGTGCCAATACTTCGTCAAGCTCCATTTGTCCGATAACGTCTCGAAGTGTCGTTTGAGCCAGCATGGATGTTGCGTATTGGTAGTCTTCAACTTCTGTAATTGCCATCTTCGGGTCAATCACTTTGTAATAAATGATGGCATCGACTTTGATCGTCACGTTGTCTTTTGTGATGACTTCTTGTCTCGGAACGTCAATCGCAATGGTTCTGATATCAATTTTTATAAATTTGTCAAAAAACGGTATCGTCACAAAAACGCCGGGTCCTGCGACACTGTTTAAGCGCCCCAGCCGGAAAATAACGGCACGTTCATACTCTTTTACAATGTGTAACATTTTATTTCCTCTTTTTTCTTTTTTTTATTTCTCTTATCTTTTCTTGCTGCAATTTTTGATTGCAATAACAATATATTATATGTTTAACTTTATTATTTTTGCGTCGTTTCTTTTTGGTTGGTCAGTTTTATTTTTCAGTTTTCCTTCTTTTGCAATACTTTATATCTTAAAATCAAGTTTTTATGTCCTAAGTGAAAAATATGAGTGAAAAATGTTTAAAATGTGATGGAGAAGGCTTCATTCTTTTGGAATCTGTGAAATGCCCGAAATGTGACGGGATCACAAAACCGAAATCTATTAACTTAATGGATCTTTCGGAAAAAAATTTAAAATCATTTGTAAGCGGCAGTTGTGATATTTGCGGCGGCGCCGGCATTTATACTAAAAAAGAAAAATGTGAAGAATGCCGCGGCAAAGGAGAAATTTTAAAGTGTACAAAATGTGGTCGCCTCATTCCTTATTTGAATGAAAACGGCGAAGAAATATGCAACGGCTGTTTGGCGGCTTTTGTGGTTCACAAATTGGATGATTCTTGTGACTACGATGACCTTGGCAGCGGAAAAATGTATCACGGACTCGTTGACGGTGTTGTTGAAGGTCTTGGCGCATTTGTAAAATTAAACGACAGCATCAAAGGATTGATGCATGAAAAAAACTTTGAGCCGGCTCATTCATCTCTTAAAAAAGGAGACGAAATTATTGTTTATCTAAAAAATATCAATCGAACCGGTCGTGACGTCAAGCTGGATTTGGTGCCGAAAAATCCTGCCAAATACAAAACAGTTGATGTTGAAAAATCCCTCTCGATTACACAAATTGCCAATATTACAGAAAAAAACAACGGAAAGGTTGTCAAATTTTTGGGCGAAGTTTTGCAAGTCAAACAAACAGGCGGTCCGACAATTTTTACAATTTCGGATGAAACGGGGCAAGTCCCATGTGCCGGATTTGAAAGCGCCGGAAAAAGATCTTATGTTGAAATTGACACCGCAATGGCTGTTTCAGCCATCGGATCCGTCAATATTCGCGATGGTGCCATTCAAATTGAATTAATGAGCCTTAAGGAATTGCCGGCAGAAGAAGCCGCAGAATTGATTCAAAAAATAGAGGCGGCCATTGACGAGCGTGCCAAAGCTTATGATATTCCCTTTTTGGTTCAAAGCGAAATTCTTGAAAAGTTAAAGCCGGCAATGCTTCAAGTTGCCAAAGAAATACGAAAAGCAATTTTTCGTTCTCGACCGATTATTCTTCGCCATCACGCCGATGCTGACGGTATTACTTCTGCCATTGCCATTGAAAAAGCCATTCTTCCGCTGATTATAGAAGTTGGAGGACCGGATGCACAATACCGTGCATATACGAGATCTCCCTCCAAAGCTCCGTTTTATGAATTAATTGATGCCGTCAAAGATGTTTCTTTTGCGGTCGAAGATGAAATCAGATTTGGTCAGCCGATGCCTTTGATTATTATGGTTGACAACGGTTCAACCGAAGAAGATGTTCCGGCTTACAAACATACACAGATTTACGGCATGGATGTTGTTGTCGTTGACCATCACCATCCGGATGACATTGCTGACGATTATTTATTGGCGCATGTCAATCCCTACAAAGTCGGCGGCGACTTTGGTTTAACAGCCGGCATGCTTTGTACGGAAGTAGCCCGATTGATTCGCCCGGAAGTGACGGATCAAATTAAACATCTTGCAGCTGTTGCCGGTGTTGGTGATCGTTCGGAGTCTCCCGAATTTAAACAATATTTAGAATTGGTGGCTGATAAATATCCGATTGAGCATCTTAAAAAAATGGCACTCTCATTGGATTATGAACAATATTGGTTAAAATTTGGCAGCGGTGTCGGAATCATTGAAGACATTTTGGATATGCGCGATCATAAAACACACGAGCGCCTGATCAAAATGCTTTGCGAGCAAGCCGACGGCATGATTAAAAATCAATTGGAAGTTTCTCTTCCAAACATCAAGTCTTGGAAATTGAACAGCGGCGCAATGATTAATACAATTGATGTTGAAAAGTTCGCCCACAAATTCACCTTCCCGCCCCCCGGAAAAACATCCGGCGAAATCCACGACATTATGTGCAATGAACGCTACCCGAATCAGCCCGTCATTACACTCGGAATCGGTCCTGATTTTGCCGTGATCCGCTCAAAAAAAGTGCTCATGAATATCCCGCAAATCGTTCGCGAGCTTCGTGAAGAACTCATCGGCAGCGGTGTTAACGGCGGCGGTCACCTAATTGTCGGAAGCATTAAATTCGTCGAAGGCGCCGCAGATCTTGTCATTAAAAGATTGATTGAAAAGTTAGAAGAAGCGCCGGTGGACGAATAAATTTCGAGCAATGTCGGGTCACGGCGAACACACAATAACATGGTGTTCAAAAAGTGATCCGATATTTTTTGATTTTGGAAAAAGGTTTTGGGTTTTGGTTTTGGAAAAAGGCTTTGGGTTTTGATTTTGTTTTTGGAAAGTGTTTTTAAGGATCTTGAATCTGTTTTTGTTTAAACCTGAAACATCGTTTTTCTTTGAAGCGATTAAAAAACGGGGTACGTTTTTCCCTAAAAGTGTTTGATGATTTGGGGAAAAGGGTACCCCCATTCTTATTGATGTGATACAAAATGATGTTTCGTTTTTTCTTTAATCATGAAACCCAAATCAACCACCCGTTCGATCAGTCGCCAAAGGCGGCTGAATCGAACGGCTTCGACCCAAAAAAAATATAATAGAAAAATATGAATCCGGTTTTTATTTTAAGTTATAGGCGGAGTCAGCAACCATAGCAACAGTAATACAAAAACGGTAGCAGCATTTATAAAAACAATATTTTTTTTTGAAAACGCTCAAATTTTGCTTTCATCCGCTACGCTACTGAAAACAAAATTTGAGGGGGTTTGGATGTTTTTGAGGAAAAGGGATTTGGGATTTGATTCTGTTTTTGTTTAAAATCCGAAACATCATTTTTCTCAAAGCGTTTGAAAAACGGGGGTACGTTTTTCCTTAAAGCGCTTGATGATTTGGGAAAATGATACCCCCGTTTTTATTGATATGATCCAAAATGATGTTTCGGTCTTTATTGTGATATGACACAAATGATGTTTCAGTCTTTATTTATGATATGATCCAAAATGATGTTTCGGTCTTTATTGTGATATGATACAAATGATGTTTCGATCCTTATTGGTTTGAGAATTCAGTTTTGATTTCTTCTTCATACTTCATAAAAATCTGTTTCCCCATCTTCCGACATTAAAAGAAGTTTAGAAGCCTCATTCAATGGCAATTCTTGAACCTGTTTAAGTTTGCGGTTAATGGAACGTGTGCGAGCGCCCGTCGTTTCTAAAATACCTGTGGCTTCGTCCAATTTCTTTTTTGTTTTGTTAAGGATATCTTCAAACTTCCCGAATTCCGTTTTCACAGCACCGAGAATATCCCAAATTTCACTTGTTCTTTTCTCAACCGCAAGTGTTTGGAATCCCATTTGAAGGCTGTTTAAAAAGGCAACAAGCGTCGTCGGACCGACAATGGCAATTTTATATTCTCTTTGGACAGATTCAAAAAGACCCGGGCGCCTTAATATTTCGGCATAAAGTCCTTCTGTCGGAATGAACATGATGGCAAAATCTGTTGTTTGGGGCAGATT
>WRNK01000125.1 GCA_009776675.1 Methanimicrococcus sp. | reverse complement strand
GCAAGTTGCCGCCGATACAAGCCAAAATTAACGGAGATTCGCCTCCATCGTTGAGATTATTGACGCCGGCGCCTGCTTTAAGCAATGCCGACACGATTTCACTCTGGCCGTTGTAAGCCGCCTGATGAAGGGGCGTATTGCCGGAAGAATCTTTAGAGTCTCTGGAGATGCTCAGCAATGGAATGATGTCTCTCAGGCCGTGAGCTGTGGCATAATCCAGTGCAGTATGTCCTTCGTTGTCTTTTATAGACGGATTTGCACCCATAGACATCAAATATGAAGCAGCTTCGGTGCGTTTTTCCTGCAGGGTGTAAATCAGCGGAGATTTGCCGTATTTGTCCGTTGCGTTGATGTCGGCACCCGCATCAATCAGCAGCTTTATGATCTCTTTGTTGCCGCTTTTGGAAACCGCATGCAGCGGCGCCATGCTTTCGTTGTTTGCAAGACTAGCGTCCGCACCGTTGTCGATCAAAATTCGAACAATGTCGCGAGCACCTTTTATACAGGCATAGTAAAGCGGCGTGCAGCCCATTTGATCGCGTTTGTTGTAGTCAATTCCGCCTTTTTTGACAAAGGCTTCCACAATACCTTTTTGCCCGTTTTTACAGGCGTTTAAGAAAACGTCATCCATATTTATTTCTCCTTTACATCTTACTTAAAAGCAGCTTCACAAGCGGCTCATTATCTTGTTTAGTGGCAATATCAAGTGCTGTTTCTCCGGCGTTGTTGACGGCTTTGGCGTCTGCGCCAAATTCCAAAAGCATATCGGATAGTATTTTTGCAGCATTTTTGTCATAGGTACGGGCAGCATAATGCAGTGCCGTGTTGCCGTTTTTATCGGCAGCGGATACATCTGCACCTTTTTCCAGCAAATCGAGCTGGATATTTTCCATCAAATCGAAATCTCGGGAACTTGCATACATCAAAGCAGTCTCCCCGAAATGATTTTTTAGATTGAGATCGGGATTGTGTTTCATGGTTTGGTCAATGATTTCAGTTTTGACGCTGTTTCGATTATGAGGGGTACCGCGCGACATTTTGCAGGCAAAAATAAGCAGGGTATCGGAATTGTCATTGACGGACATATTGATGTCCATGCCTGCGCTGACGAGATTTTTGATGATATTAGGAATACGCTTTTCGTCAAAAATTCCCCGATTAAGAGAAGACACTAAATCGGTGCCTAAATAACCGGCTGCTGTTTGACCGTTGCTGTCCTTAAAGGAAGGATCGGCTCCGCAGGCAAGCAGCGCTTCTACGGCATTTGCTTGCAAAAAAGCACAAGCGATCGCCAGAGGTGTGCATCCGCCGTGTTTGTTTTTATCCCCGTCTTTTAAACCGTTTAGGTCTGCGCCGGCTGCGACAAGGGCTTTGATGGCTTCGACGTCGCCTTTTTCAGCAGCTTGGTGCAGCGTCATGCCGCCGGCAGTGATGGCTGCTTCATCATCTTCATTGGTCAGAGTACCTGAAAGATACGCTGCAATCTTTTTGGCATCGCTTTTGACGGCAATGTCTAGTGCCGATACACCATACGCATTTTTTTCGTCAACATCTACACCGCCTTGAGCAAACGCTTTGACCGTCAGGAAGTAATTTTCCACATGCTGCACTGCACGATTGTATTCTCTTGGTGCTCTTTCGGGATCAAGAAACGGATCATTTTTCAAAGACGCAGCGATCTGTTCATCGGACATTCCGCGTTCCTTCATGCGTTTTGTTTCTTTTTCGACATTTGCAATGGATCTTTCGACATTTTTTTGTGTATCAGAAATCCGACTGATGGCGCTTTTGACGTAAACGCAGACAATATGTATTCCGGTATGGCCTTCCTTGTCGGTCATGTTCAATTTAACGCCCCGCTCAGCCATGGTTTGGACCATCTCAAAAAGTCCGTTTCGTGCTGCGTAATGGTAGCAGGTCATGCTTTCGTTATCATCTTTGCGAAGAGCGCTGACTTTATGGTCAAGCAGCAGTGCCGTTGTTTGGGCAACCGCTCCTTTTGGTTTGGAATAATAGTAACTTTCCTTTTGCAGAGCCAGATAATGAAGCAATGTAAAACCGTATTCGCCGATTATTTGAGAAGAGGCCCCTTGTTCAAAAAGGAGTTCCAGTGCCTCTGGATGAGCAAAACTGGCAGCGACGATTGCCAACGCATTTAGCTTATCCTCTTGCCCCTTATTTTCCTCTATGACTTTGCGATAGACTTCCAATGCCGCATCAGGACCATTTTGTTCATAGACACGCCTGATGTCGTATTTGTTCATAATTTGTATGCCATCTAGTGGGTTCATGGTATTATTCCTCCAATATTTGTCCGTGTCAGCGATTTTCCGCCAATTTGTCAGCGGTTTTCCGCCAGTTTTTTCTTATACGCTTCAAAAACCGGTCCGATCAGCCCGGAAGAAAGTTGCTGTGCCTTTTCGTTCATTCCTTTTTGCAGATAAGAATCAATCAAAGCCAAAAGGACGGTCTGCTCCGCAGTCTTTGGAAAGAGGGTACAAAAATCCGCATCCATAGGAGTGAGATAGATTTTGTTTTCGACTTGCGCCGCTGCAAGCTTGAGATAGGGGTCGGTGTTTTCTGCAGCTTTTTGTAATCCGGGTGGTACGGCTCTTAACAGCTGGAGTGCCTGCTCAAAATAAGAAATCGCCGTTGACAAATCGTTGGCATGAAAATAACAAAGCCCCAAAGCAAACCGTGCCGACGGTTCTTTTTCTGCACCGGACTCTGACAAAATTAAAAATGTTTGGGCGCTTCGACCTTGCCGAAGATATGCAATTGCTGCCGCGATGCGCTCCGTGTCTTGTTTTCCTGCACCAAACGAAGCAGGTTGATTTGTAATAAAACTCATGTGAATTTTCTCCTTTTGCATCAATTAAACGATTATGTCAATATAAGTTATTTACGTCAACAAAAATGTCAAATAAATCAAAAAATTAGATGCTCTACAAAGCTGCTTTTTGAAATTCTTTTGCACCGGATGAATGGGAGTAGCAAGCAAGAAGCGGAAGCAGATGGGCAACAACAAATAACAGCGGTGGCAATGGCAGTAATAGTAACAATGATGGGTAGGCTTGTTTTTAATTAAAAGCTTATATATATAAGTAATAAAATAGCTTCGTTTTTTCAACATATAGTAACACAAATCAATTAGTTGGTAATACCATTTATATATCAAAAAGCACTAAAAACACAATGTGCTAAAAAATATGGGGCTTAAAAAATGAGAATGAGAAAAAAAATGATTGGGACAATGTTAATGTTTACATTTTTGGGGATGATTTTGATGTCTGCTCTCGGGGGATCGGCTGCTGCGGCGACCGAGTTTGAACGGATCGAAATAACAAACTCTGTCGGAACAAAAGTGACATTTGACGAGCCGGCACAAAAAGCGGCATCGCTTGGAATATCATTTACGACCACATTGCTGGAACTTGGATGTGAGGACTGCATAATTATGATTGACAGCTACTCCGCTCCCGAAAACAGCGGGATCGCCGAACTCGAATCAATTCCAAGCTATCCGATATACAATAACGGCCAGCAAATCGCACAAATCTTAGCAGACGGAGAAGGCGGCTTTGATAAAAATCGGGATGTTGTATTCGTTTACGGCTATCTTTACCATGAAAACGACATCAGATCCTTAGAACAGCTCGGATTGAAAGTCGTCACATTCTATCCCGAAACATATGAAGCCGGCATGGAAATGGTGACAGATATCGGTGCAATCATGGGACAGAACGAAAAAGCAGCTGAAATCACAGATTCTATGCAGTCGGCAGCAGATTATTATTCGGAAATGTTGGCAACAACTCGCATTTCCCCTGATTCAAAAACCAAAGCAATATATGCAAGCTACAGCGGAACAAACCTTCGGGTAGGCAACGCCAACTCATATTCTGTGATATTGATGAAAATGGCAGGCGGCATCAATTCAGCGGATGACCTCAATAAAACAGGAGGCGCTTTGGTTGCTTATGAAACGGATAATACAATATTCATGCAGCTGGATTTTGACGTCATATTTCTGGATCCTTATTATGCCAAAACTCCAAGCGAATTCAGATCAGAAAACCACATAAGCGATGATGTAAAAATCTATAAGCTGGATGTGCTAATGAATCAATACGGTCCGACATCGCGAGACGGCATTGAATTTATGGCAAAGGCGATGTATCCCGAAATATTTGGCTCTTTGGAGGAAGAGAAAAACGAAGGCGGCCATGATAATTATTGGGTATACATTGCAATAACAGCTGTGATTGTAATCGCTGCCGCAGCAGCATATCTGATATTCAAACAAAAAAATTCGGCCCCCTGAGGTGTTTATGCCGGACATTTTTCGACATCCTGTATCTCGGCGGATTAAATTATTGGCAACCGCCATCGCTTTAGTTGCCATACTGCTGTTATCGGTGATGCTGGATCTCACACAGGCATTCATACCGCTTTCTTTGAAAGAAGCATTTTTAGCAATTTTTGGAATCGGCAGCGAAGTAAATGTGGCAATCGTTTGGCAAATAAACGGCCCGAGAGTCGTTATGGGCTTTATGGTGGGCACCGGACTTGGAATTTC
>WRNK01000124.1 GCA_009776675.1 Methanimicrococcus sp. | reverse complement strand
AGAAAGTATGGTGATAGCGTATTTAATGAAAAAGAGAAATAATGAGTGAAGAAGATCATTTTCTTCTTCTTTTTTTTCTTTCTTTTTTCTTTTTTCCTCTTTTATTTATTTCAATACTTTCACAGTTCTCCATTGATTTATGAACTTCCAAAGACTTTACGGAGCCGTTGATGAAATGGTTGAATTTTTCTCATCATAAAATAAACGAGGTTTGTCTATGGATTATGCAAATATGATTTTTTGTCAAAGCTGCGGTATGCCGCTTCCGGAGTCTGGCGAAGTGAACGGAACAAATGTCGATGGTACAAAAAGCGATGATTTTTGTATGTATTGTTTTAAAAATGGTGCCTTTAATGCCGCTGTGACCATGGAAGAAATGATTGAAATTTGTGTTCCGCATATGGTTGCTGCTAATGAAAACATGAATGAGGAAGACGCAAGATTTATGATGCAGGAATTTTTCCCAAAATTAAAACGCTGGCAGCGGTAAAAGAAAAATGAAAAATAAAAAGGCAACAATAATCAAAAAAATAAAAAATTGAATTTCAGCTTCAATCTTTTTTTAAAATCCATACATTGCGAATGGAATGGATATAGATATTGCGCCTATGATAACGATAATGATGAATAGTATTATCAAAAAAAGCAAAGCGCCCATCAGGACAAACGGCCAAAGAATAAACGTTAAAGTTTCTTTAAACGTCGGGTTCTTCAATTCCGTCAGTCCTTTTCTCATTTTATCTGCTTCGGTGTAAGCATCGTAAACGCCGATGGCCAATAAGATGATTGGAATCGGAAGTACAAAAAAGAACCAGCTTCCAAAAAGGAGTGTCATTAAAAAGGCAATTTGAATCAGAAGTCCCTTATTGAATTCGCCGTTATACACTTGTCCGAGACCCGGAAATATGAATGATAAAATAGCGGCAATAAAAGGGTCCTTGTTGCTGACAATTTTATCAAATTCATCTTTTGCACCTGAGCTTTCTTTTTGCTGATTTACTGCTGTACCGCAGTTTGGACAAAAAGAAGCCGCCCCCATCGGGAGCGGCTTTCCACAGTTTTGGCAATAATTTTGCATATTTCCCATCTTTAGTTTAAATTGCTGCTGCCAAAAAGAAAAGTACCAGCATAAACACGAAATAGAATGTGAAAATGAGTACAAACGGGAGACATAAGAAAATGATCAGTTGCCATGCGGTTGGTTCTGCATACGGCAGCTCTCCATTATTCATTTTTTCGGACTCTTTGTATGCATCCCACAAACACCATACCCATAAAATAAGTCCGGGAATAAATAAGCAAACGAAACCGATTGGAACCGCAAAAAGGAAAAAGATCCCTTTCCAGAATTTTCCGTTGTAGACTTGCCCAAGTCCGGTCCAGAAGAATGATAAAATTGTTGCTAAAAACGGACTTTTCGTTTGAGTTGATGATAGATACGAGGGCGTCGCCTTTATTTCGGATACTTTTGTCGATCCATCTGAAGAATACCTATTGTAATAAGACGCCTCATCAGAAATTGGTTTACCGCAGTTTGAGCAAACAAATGCGTTTTCATTGGCAATCGTCTCTCCACAGTTTTGGCAATATTTTTGCATATTTTTCCTCCTTTGTTTATTCAGTTCATGAAAACTATTAGATTATTATTTTCCTTACGTTAAATATTTTATTCCAAAATCCCTTCATTTATTACAAATTTGCGATGTGATTTTTATGGTTTCAAATGAAACGATTCAAACAATTCTTTCTCGAAAAAGTGTCCGCCAATTTTTGCCAAATCCTGTTCCTGAAGATTTTATTTCGTCATTGCTCGAATGCGCTCGGTTTGCCCCGTCCGGTTTAAACAATCAGCCGTGGCGTTTTATTGTCGTTGATGACAAAGAAATTCAAATGCAGCTTTCGGAATTAACGCATTATTCCGATATCCTTTTATCTGCGCCACTTTCCATATCTGTGTTTTTGGACACATCGGCATCTTACCATCGCGAAAAAGATATTGCAGCAATCGGTGCAAGCATTCAAAATATTTTGCTTTCGGCACATTCACTCGGGCTTGGTGCGGTTTGGCTGGGAGAAATTTTGAAAAATAAAGAAAAAGTGTCGACTGTATTGAATGCACCGGATTCTTTCGAGTTGATTGCGGTTATTGCAATTGGTTATCCGGATGGTTCTGATTCTAAGAGGACAGATCGAAAAGAACTCCAAGAGTTGGTTTGGAATAATCGTTTCTCAAAAAAATAAAAAAAGAGTTCATGCCCTTTTATTAAAATGGTGGTAGTATTGAAAACATAAAATATGTCCAAATTAAAAAGATAATTAAAAAGATAAAAATAACAACAAAGGATATGGCAATTAAAAAGATGATGTAACTCGCAACATCCGAACCGTTTGGTTTAGTATACGGCAGTTCGCCTTTATTCATTTTGCCTGCTTCTGTATAAGCATCCCATAAACTGTAAATATGAATGATTAATCCCGGGAAGAAAAAAAGAAACAAATATCCCAGCGTTATTCCCAAATAAAAAGCCATGGCTTTTTTCAATTTTCCATTGTATAATTGACCTGCACCGCCAAAGAACAATCCCAATAAAAGAGCAAGAATCCGACTTTTTTCTTTTTTCGGGACATTTTCAGCCGGCGTTACTTGATGATTTTCTGAATTTTGGATTTGCTCTTCTGAAAATTGGGAGTGTTCAGATGTATGTGTTTGTCCGTATGGTTTTCCGCAATTTGAACAAACTTTTGAATTTTCATTTATGGGCTGGCTACAATTTAAACAGAACTCCCTTGTCATATTTTCGTCTCCTATGAAGTTTTGCTTTTATTGTCTTTGCATTTTTTCTAAATGTTAAGCTGCTTTTTCGGAAGCGGCATATATTTTTTCGAGGCGGTCTTGATCCTCTTTGATGTGCCGGACATATGAAGAAGACGGCTCATCGGANGTAATTATGCCGTCGCGAATTGAAATCACACGATTTGTTTGAACGGCCAATTCGTGGTTGTGNGTAATCATAATAACGGTGGCGCCGCTTTTATTCAGTTCCTTGAAATAAGCCATCACTTCTTCTGTTGTTTTGGAGTCCAAATTTCCCGTCGGCTCATCCGCAAGCAAAATTGTCGGGCTGTTAATCAAAGATCTGGCAATGGCAACACGCTGAATTTGACCGCCTGAAAGCTCTGTCGGTTTGTGCGTCATGCGGTCGCCAAGACCAATCATTGTCAACAGTTCCTTTGCTTTGGCAGGATAGTCTATGCCCTCTTTTTTGCTTGCGTAAGTCGGGAGCATCACATTTTCATAAGCCGTCAGGCGCGGAATCAAATTGAATTGCTGGAAGATAAAGCCGATTTCCCTGCCGCGTAAATTGGCAAGACCGACGTCATTTAATTGATCGACATCTTGACCGTTGATAATAATGTGACCGGAACTGGGGCGATCCAAGCAGCCCAAAAGGTTCATCATCGTACTTTTGCCGGAACCCGACGGACCGACAATGGCTAAAAATTCGCCCTCAAAAACCTTAAAGTTAATCTCTTTTAAAATCGGAACTTCTTCCGATCCTAAAAAATAACTTTTAAAAACATCGCGGACTTCAACGACAATTTTTTTGTTCACATTCTCATCATTTACCACAAAAACACCTTCAATTTTGTTCATCTTTTTCTTTTCTTTTTTTCTTTAAATCAAATTAAATGGCTCTTAATGCGTCCACCGGATTCATATCCGCTGCTCTTTTTGCAGGATAAACGCCGGCAATAACGCCGACAACGACTGAAAGTGCAATTCCGCCAAGGACGGCACCAATCGGTGGCGACATGGGCATATTTAAGGCGTAAGCACCGATATAAGCCGCCGATAAACCTAAAATTGTTCCGACTATTCCGCCGATACCGCTAATGACGACGGATTCGACCAGGAAAATGGACAGAACATCTTTTGATGTGTAGCCCAGTGCCTTAAATGTTCCGATTTCTCTGGTTCTTTCAACAACGGTGACAATCATAATATTCATAATTCCGACAGAACCGACAACCAATGAAATACCTCCGATGGCGATTAAAAACGTCGTCATCACATTTGTTATGGTACGGACGGCATCTAAGAAATCAAGTTGGCTCATGGTGAAAAACGGCATTAAACTGCTGTTATTCAAATTTCTTTCGGAAATGCCTAAGTTTCGTGCCAGATTCAGCCGAATATCATCTCTGGCTTCCTGAACCGTTTCCGGCGATTCGGCCATGGCAACAATCATTGAATAATCCTCTGTTCCGGTCATTTCTCTCATGGCACTCAACGGAATGATTATTGCATTATTGCTGTCGGTCGCTGAAATAAAGGCAAAGTCATCTACGCCGGTAATTCCGATGACTCTAAATGTCTGCGTCACATAAGTTCTTTCTATTGTATTCCACACCGTAATATCAATCGACCCGCGTATCGGGATTTGATTTCGATATTGGTCATAAGCGATGTTTTTTCCGATGACGACAACAGAGGTATCTCTATCGCTCAAAAAACTGCCTTCAAGCATGGGGACTCCCATCATCGCGTAATCTTCCGTGACGCCATAGACCGTAAATTGCTTTTGCTCTCCCA
>WRNK01000123.1 GCA_009776675.1 Methanimicrococcus sp. | reverse complement strand
AGGAAAGATTCTTCCGACTCTTTTTTTAATATAACATTGTTTGTTTTAAAAAAAACGTGGGGCCGGTGAGATTTGAACTCACAACCGACGGGTCTCTCCGAATTGCCAATGTTTGGCGATTCTTTAAGCGCACCTCAGCGCTCCAACGGTTCCTCATCGCTATTCCCCGTCGGGAAAGCTCGGTTGACCCGTTGTTCATCATATATCCGCTGGAGCCCATCGCCCTACCAGGTTAGGCCACAGCCCCGCATATTGCAACAGATACTTATACTGTTGTTTTTTTAATCTATTGAAAAACGATTTAAAATATCGCCGTATCAAAGATTGACTGCTACATATAGAATGATTAAATATATCCTTAACGGTCATAAACAATCTAAATGAAAGGGAGAGAGAAAAATGTCCATTTTAGCAAGCTTTGGAATCGCTGAGAAAGTATTGATCGCCTTCATCATTCTTGTTCTTTTGAAAATGTTTTTTGACGTGAGCCACTTTATGAAAAAGAGAAGAGAACATTTGAAACTCAAAGAAAACGAGAAAATGATGCAAAATTCAAATGATGAACGCAATAGACATTGAATCTAAAAACAATAATGAAAAAAACAAACGATGAAAAAATAAATGGTGAAAAAACAGACGATGAAAAAATCAAGAGCGACGATGAGAATGCACAAATTATTCTATGTTTTCACCATGATCACAATCAATGACTGAATGAATGCTTACGGCAGCGGATAACTCCAAAATCATAATTTTTCATAAATATTCATGATGGAATGGTTAAATTTATAAACTCTGACAATTTTTATTTTGACGGTGAGTTCAATGCTTATCGTTACAGCAAAAATGAAAATAAAACCCGGAACAGAAAAAATATTTTTGGAAAAAACAAAGCCATTAATTGAAGGCAGCCGAGCCGAAATGGGCTGTATCGGATATGGCCTTTACAAAAGCACGGAAGAAGATAACACTTTCATGATGGTTGAACAATGGCAAAATCAAGAAATCTTTGATAAACATGCGGCATCTGCTCATTTTAAACAATTTGGCGCGGATGCGGGACCTTTGTTCGCTGCGGAATTGGATATAAAAGTGTATTCTGTTTCAGAATAACTTTTCTATTTTTGATTTTTTTTTACAAAAAAAGAAAAAACGATGCTTTCTCATTTTAAAAAAATGATGCTTCTTCATTTTAAAAAAATGATGCTTCCTCATTTTAAAAAAATGATGCTTCCTCATTTTAAAAAAATGATGCTTCCTCATTTTAAAAAAATGATGCTTTCTCATTTTAAAATAAATGATGCTTTCTCATTTTAAAAAAATGATGCTTCCTCATTTTAAAAAAATGATGCTTCCTCATTTTTAAAAAAATGAAGTTTTTCATTAAAAAAAGGAAAAAAGTATGCGGTCAAATGACCGCATTTTTTTCGTTATCAAAAAACTTAGGGTGCTTCACTTTTAATGAAGTCGGCATCGTCGCTGAACATTTTTTCATTGGGCATGCTGCCGCGTGAAAGTTTCATAATAATGCCTACGATAATACCTGTCACAAGTGCTATAACAAACACGCCTATTGCTGTCAAAAGGTTAGCTACCGCAAAGCTTGAGGAGCCAATCATCATCAACAATATAACAGATACGAGCGCACCAATCCATCCGCCTATTCCGTGCAGGTTGTGAACGCCCATGACGTCAAGCGCACCGAGTAACTTACAAAGTCTGGGTTGTAAGTATACGAAGCATGCTGCTGAGATTGCACCGGCAATAAGACCGATGAGAATAGCACCCCATGGTCCAACCATCAGAAGCGGTGAGCCAATCGCAACAGGACCTGCAAGCATCGCATACGTGTAGATCAATGGATTGACCTTCTTTTGTAATACTGTACACACAATCCAGGCGCTCAATATTGAACCCATACCGGCGAGGTAACATGTCATCATGCCCCAGAACACTTGTTCCATTGGGAGCAATGCTGTGACGAAGGCAGGCCAAAGCACCCACAAGAGCATGGAAGCCAACCAAACAAATGATACACTGTGTGTTGTCGTGTACATGGGTTCATCAAACGCCCTCTTCTCTCTTATCGCAATAGCGACACCGAGACCGAAGTATGCGGCACACATGTGCACAAGCATTGATCCTCCGGGATCTGTTGCGTTCATATAAACCATGAACTGTTCGATGAGAACAAAAACAGGTGCAAACAATATACCTGCAGCCAAGTATTGCCACATCTTGAGTGTTCCAAGGAAACATCCGATGGCAATGACCACGGTAATGGCGCAAATCACACCCATTAACATTAAGTCTTGATTCCATGCAACTCCAAGGAGGCAGTCATTTATCCCCAGGTATACAATGAAACTTCCTGCTGCTGATAGAAGTACTGCAAGCGCAACACTCCATTCATATTTTTTTATAAAGAGCATCAAGAACGCAACGAGCATCAACATAAACCATATCATTACGTTCTTCACGAATTTGAAGTTCTCCCATCCCGCATCTGTAAGGGTGGTGTAGTCAGTTGCTGCCGAAACTAAAGCCGGAGCAAAGATTACTAACATCAAAAGAGCGATTAGACCAATTATAGCCTTTACATTCATTCGCATTTTATCACCATTTTAATGAAATAACAAATACCAGAGGCTCTCAGTTCTTTATGTCAAAAACAAAAACCTTGCAGTTTCTTGATCGTGCCGCCATACATTGAAATGGCAGCCATTTTGACCGTAAGAACATCAAACACTCACAAATTTTTGCGGTGATTTATACTGTAATTCTTCTCATAGCTTTAAGACAAGCTTCCAGGATTCGCTGAACTCAGTTCTCCGAATGATCGACTTGAGACTCCTCAAGCACACTCAGAGCTCCAATGGTTCCCATCGTTTGTTTCCTGTTCCCTATCAGGAAAGCACACTCTGTTGACCGGTTGTTCATCATAAATCCGCTGAACCCATCGCCCTGCCAAATTAGACACAGCCCCGCAATAATAAATACACATTGACGTTTTTGTTTAAACCATTGAACGACAATTTTATAATACTGCCATATCAACGATTAACTATTACATATAGAGTAATTATAATATATCTTTAACGGTCATAAATGCATTTTAATAATAAACTTGAGAGAAAATTATATTTTTCAACAAACATATGCGGAAGAAGAAAACACTTTCATGATAGTATGTAAACGCAAAATCAAAAAATTTATAATAAGCATGCAATATTTTCTCATTTTAAGCAATTTGGAATGGGTGCGGCTGTTATTCTCTGGGGGATGAGATATAAAAGTGTATTCTGCTTCCGAATAACTCTTTTTGAGCTATTTTAAAAAAAGAAAAATTTAAAAAAATTTAAAAGAAAAATTTAAAAAAGAAACAGAAAAATGAGAGTTTTCATTTTTCTGCAACTGTTTTTCTGTTTTAAGTTTAATGGATTTCTTCCTTGAATTTGGTGTAAACCCAAAGTTGGTAAATGATCACAATCGGAACAAAAACCAAAGCGCCAATGAGCATTAAAGTCAATGTCATTTGACTGGAAGCTGCCGCAAAGATACTGACACCAAAATCAGGATTTACAGAAGATTTCAAGATGTATGGATAGAGTGTGACAACGCCGGTTGCTGCGCCAAAGAAAACGGTACCAAGGTTTGCAATAAATGCATAAAACGGATGATTGGATTTCTTAAAGGCACAGAAAATACAAATCAAAGCGGCGACGACTGCAAGTGCCGGAATGATGTATAAGAACTGATAAGCGTTGTAGTTGACAGCAAATCCTTCTGTGTTAAAGAGACCGAGCAAATAAAGCAAAGCTGCAGCAGCAACGCCGATTGCGAACATCTTTCCCAAGTGGATAGCGTTTCTTGAAACTTCACCGGCTGTTTTGTGTGCAATCCAAAGAGCACCGGATGTCAAGAAGAGCAAGACAAACAAAAGAGCTCCGAGAAGGGCATAAACATTAAACAAACCAAGAAGGGTGCCATTATAGACATAACTGCTCTCAATCACTAATCCGCGGAAAAAGTTTGTAAAAGCAACGCCTAAAACAACCGTAATCAAAAGACTGCCGATTGACCATCCGTAACGGAAAATGGTTCTGAATTTGGAATCTTCTTCATACACGAGTTCAAGACAAATGCCGCGCAAGATGAGAGCAATCAGCAAAAGCATCATTGGGATGTACAAAAATGTAAACATCTTTGAAAAGATGAGCGGAAAGGCTGCAAATGTGCCGCCGGCTGCTAAAATCAGCCAAACTTGATTGCCGCCCCAAAACGGACCGACCGATTTGACCATTTGCGTTAATTGATTGGTGGTCTTTGGAAGGAAGGCAGCAAGCATTCCGGCGCCAAGCGCAAACGAATCAACGACTAAATAAACTGCCCAGATAACACACCAAAGGAAGAACCAAATGTTTATCAAAAGGTCTAAGCTTAAAAAATCCAAGCCGGCCATTTCACTTCACCTCCGGGTAGGTGACAGCTGCACCTCTTATTAAATATACGAACAATGCGGCAAGTAACAAATAAAAGAGTGTCAAAAGTCCCATCGAGAAGAGAATTTGAACATCGGGAATCGGCGAAACAGCTTGAGA
>WRNK01000122.1 GCA_009776675.1 Methanimicrococcus sp. | reverse complement strand
CTGATAAGTATCTCTGTTCTCATCGTGACCCGTTTCTAACTGTTCTTTTACGAAATCTATGAATCGTGTACCTTGATAGTGCAGGGTCCCGACGTCGCCGTTTTTCAGAACCTTGAGTTCGAGGGCGGAATACTTACGCGGGCTAAAACTGAATTTCATATCACCTTTTTCGGTTTCAAAAGTGACAAACACACGACGATCGCTTTTTGGTCTGATGAGCCTGATAGGGGCGTTTGATTTCACCGTCGCCCTGATTGTTTCCACCGGAAGGGAGTCATTGAGACGGTTTTGTTTTATGCCTTTCCTCATAAGGATGATTAGAACAAGCGCTATACTTCCGACCGTGACGAGACCAAAAAGACAGATAGTGAAGAAAGCGGCAATAATTTCGAGCATTGGGTCTATAATTTTTCCTCCTTTTCTGATTTTCCATTTCGCAACTGCCCTCATTGTTTGGGATTCTTATTCCATCGTCGTTTTTTCAATATCCGACCGCTGCTTCTGTATTACTTTTGTCAAACAAAGTATATCAAATTTTCTTTCAAAACTTCGGCATGTTCAATCGGAATGAATTCTCCATAGCTTTTCCAAGTCTGAAGCGGGTCGTGATTTGAACACCAAATTATTGAGTGGTTCTTATCGTGACCCAATAAAAAAAATAGAAGTAATCGTTTTTTCAAAAAAAACAAAAAAATTAAAATGAGAATCCGTTAGTCTTTTTCGACTTTTTTAAACATTGTTTTATCTTCCCCGCAAATCGGGCAAGCCCAATCGTCAGGAAGGTCTTCAAAAGGAATGTCACCATCATAAACGTAGCCGCAAACGGTACAAATATATTTTACAGTCATATTTTCACCTATTGTCATTTTATTTTATCACAAAAAAAATTATAGCTATTGACCGGTTTATAATAACCTATTAAGAGAAAGCGTTCTTTCATTTAAATATTTTATTTGTATTTTTAAGATTTATATAATTCTTAAAGTAAATGTTGTTGAATAGGTAGTTTATGATCGACCGGTCCGCTTTACAGAAAATTGGTGCAGTCTGCGGTTTTGCTGTACCAATAATTGCATTTGGCAGCATCAGCGCAGCGATTGTGTCTTATCCCGAATTCAGTTGGACCGGCAATGCTTTAAGTGATTTGGGGGTTGTGCCCGGTATTACCGCAATTTTTTTTAATTTGGGTTTGTTAATTGCGGGGCTGTTGTGTTTCTTTTTTGC
Organism: Methanimicrococcus sp.; assembly: GCA_009776675.1. The sequence goes on along the minus strand of WRNK01000122.1, from coordinate 3,401 downwards.
GGCGGCAGGCTTGATGAGTTGCTTTAAAAACAGTGTTGTTGGAAAGATTGGAGCGATTGTTTTTGCTGCGGCAGCGGTTTGGCTGATGGCTATCGGCGTATTTAATGAAAATTTTTGGTCGCTTCATTTTATTGTTGCCGTGTTGTTTTTTGTTACTTTACCTATTGCTCTTTGGGTGTTAATGGCGGCGCTGTATCTCAGGCGTGAGGTCAAATTGGCTGTTTTCACATTGTTTTCTTCTTTTGCAGCTGCTGTACCGTGGCTTCTTTATTTCATTGTACGCTATGCGCCAAACCTCGCAATTCCTGAAATTATATCCGGTTTAGTAGGCTCAATTTGGATCGTGGTTATAAGTTACAAGATATTTAAAACCGACAACTAATCCTAACTTTTTTGTTTGTTTTTTGTTTGTTTTTTGTTTTAAAATCGAAACATCCATCTTATTGAAGCGATTCAAAAACGGGGTACGTTTTTTCCCAAAAGCGTTTGATGATTTTGGGAAACGGGTACCCCCATTCTTATTGAGGTGACACAAAATGATGTTTCATTTTTTCTTATCATCATGAAACCCGAATCAGCCACCGTTCGATCAGTCGCCAAAGGCGGCTGAATCGAACGGCTTCGAACTAAAAAAAATATAATCGGAAAATACAAAACCGTTTTTTTGTTTTGGGTTAATAGTGACATTGATGGCAGCAGTCATATCAATAGTGAAACAAAAGCAGTGGCAATAATCATTGTAACAATATTTTTTTTTTGAAAACGCTCAAATTTTGCTTTCATCCGCTGCGCTACTGAAAACAAAATTTGAGAGGGTTTGGATGTTTTTGAAAAAAAGGTTATTAGGATTTTGTTTTTTGAAAAAAGGTTTTAGGGTTTCGATGTTTTTGAAAAAAAGGTTATTGGACTCTTGATGTTGTTTTGTCTTAAAATCGAAACATCCATTTTATTGAAGCGATTCAAAAACGGGGTACATTTTTCCCCAAAGCTGTTTGATATTTTTGGGAAACGGGTACCCCCATTCTTATTGAGGTGACATAGAACGATGTTTCGTTTTTTCTTTGCTTTTTGTTTTTTTCGTTTTTTTGTTTTTCGTTTTTTTGTTTTTCGTTTTTTTGTTTTTTTGTTTTTCGTTTTTTTGTTTTTCGTTTTTTTGTTTTTCGTTTATTATTGTCCGTATCAGACTTTTCCCTCTGCTTTTTGAAATGCCGGACAGATTGAAGAAAATTCACACCAATAGCACAATTTTCCAAGGCATGCATCGAATTTGTTTTCCCATGCCGCCAGTTCAATTGTTTGAATTAAATTGACCACATCTTTTTTGACGGCTTCTATTTCAGTTTCTGTTTTTTGGAAACGGAATTCTTCTTTAAAATTCAAGTAATGGTAAACGACTTCGATGACTCTGTCATCCATTTTTGGATATTTTTTTCGGATTCCGATTTGATAAAGTGCCAATTGCCTGTCATTTTGGAGATATTTTTTTTCGGGAAGGGTTCCGGATGTTTTATAGTCGTGAACTTCCAAATTTCCGGTTGCAATATTCAAAGCAACACGGTCAACAAATCCCATGAGCTTGAATCCGTCAATATTTATATCAATCCGCTCTTCGACGGAAAGTGTCTCTTCCTGATCAAAAGGATGGTGTTTTTGGTAATAATCCGTCAAAATCTTCTTTCCGCGAGCGAAATAATCTTCAATTGCCATTCCTTCTTTGACAACTTTGATTTCCGGTTTCCAATTTTCTTTCCATTCGGTCTCGTATTTATCCAATAGTTCGATCAGCATCATTTTTTCAGACGGCGCTTTTTTTTGTTGGCGGTATAAATGTTCAAGTGCGCTGTGAACACATGTTCCCATATAGACTTCAATGCCGATAAAAGGGATTTCCGGCTTGATTTTATCGATATATTTGTATTTGTAAGAAAGAGGGCACTTTTCGTAAGCTGCCAAACGGGAGTGGGAATAGACAGTCATAAATGATTCATATTACTTTTTTGTTTAATAAAAGTTCTCAAAGCGTGGTGAAAGAAAAAAGAAAAGAATGATTCGGCATGATTATAACTTCAAATCAAACCGCACTTATCACAATATTCAAATTGTTGGATTACAAGAACTTTGGTCAAGAAAGACTTAATAGGAACATAATTATATTCAAAGCAATGTTTTAAATATACTAAGTAAAAACAGGACTGATATTTATGGATACGACCGGCACACTGCCTCCAAAAGAAGAGGAGGTTCATGAGAAACAAGCAAATGGCGAATCAGTTGAAGAATTTGACGCCAGCTCTTTAGTGATTATTCCGGTAAACGATGAGTCCAAAAAGATTCGCCAGATATTTTCAAATGAAACCTCTATGAAAATATTGGAAATTTTGAAAAAAGAGAGTTTGTCTTCAAGTCAATTAGCTGAAAGGTTAGACATTCCTCTGACAACGGTAAAGTACAATTTGGATATTTTAGTTGAAAATAATTTGGTCAACATCAAGCGTATCAAATACAGTGAAAAAGGGCGCCAAGTTAAAATCTATGAAGCCCCCGAAAAAGTCATTGTTTTCGCACCGGAAAGCATGAGCCGTTTCTCATTGGTAAATATGCTTCAAAAATATGCTGTTGCCTTGGGTGCCGTCGGATTATTGGGAATCATATTCAATTCGCTTTATCTCCGTTATACATTGTCGCGGCAGGTCAATGTTCTTGCCGGAAGAGGCATGGACATCGAAGAAAACATCGCTGTGTCCACTGCCGCTCCTTTCCCTGACTCTTCTGGCCCTGCCGAACCTGACCCTATCCCTGTCGACGACTCTTCCCTCGTCCTCACTCCTGCCGACCCTGTCCCTGTCGACCCTTCCCCTGCCCTCCCTGCCGACCCTTCCCCTGCCATCCCTCCCGCCGACTCTGTCATTTCCACAGATGCCGGTATTACGGAAATCAGTGACCCTCTTCAAAATTTTGCCGTTACATTCAGCGATTGGATTTTCTCGATGTTAACCCACTATTACGTTTGGTTTATTCTGGGTGCCCTTTTTACATGTGCTCTGATTTGGATTATTGAATATGTTTCAGTAAAAAGAAAGGATTAATTTTCCTATCTTTTCATTTTTTATCTTTTCATTTTTCATCTTTTCATTTTTTTCGTTTTATCTTTTCATTTTTTTTGTTTTCTTTTTTTAAAACCTCTTCACATCGGAAAAAATAAATAAGCTGCTTTGTTATTGTGTTATAGGAAAATAACATGACACTTACAAAAATTGCTTTAAAAATCGGATACGAAGGAACCCATTTCGCCGGCTCCCAAATTCAGCCGGATAAAAGAACGATTGAGGGCGAATTACTCAAAGCCTTAAAAGAAGTTGGTGCCATTGAAAATGAAAAAACAGCCGATTTGTCTGCAGCCG
>WRNK01000121.1 GCA_009776675.1 Methanimicrococcus sp. | reverse complement strand
ATTTCAATCGGTCGAAACGAAGGGGCATTGTTTACGGAAATCAAAGCCGGCCTTTACAACACTGATATCCGTGTGCCGATCATCGGCTACATGGTCGGTCATGGTGGCCGTGACATCCGTCTCAAACACATTGAAGAAATTATCGAAGAGACAAAGACGGTTGCCAAAACCGGAAAAATCACAATTGAGTCTCGATTCAACGACGTGAAGGAGGAGTTATTATGAGCAGTGAACCGTTCAATTTATTGACCCCCGGACACAACGGCTGTGCCGGATGCTGTGACTCTCTGGCTGCAAAATATGTTTTGATGGCTGTTGGTCCTGACTGTATTGTTGTCAACCCGACCGGATGTTTAGAAGTGATGACAACGCCGTTTCCAAAAAGTGCTTGGAACGTCCCGTGGATTCACTCTCTCTTTGAAAACGGCGGCGCCGTTGCATCCGGCGTAGAAGCCGCACTGATCGCAATGGGCCGCAAAGGCAACACCAAGGTAATTGGTATCGGCGGCGACGGCTCAACAATGGACATCGGCATCGGTGCCCTATCAGGTGCATTTGAACGTGGACATGACATTTTGTATGTTTGTATTGACAACGAAGCCTACATGAACACCGGCGTTCAGCGCAGCAGCGGCACCCCCTTTGGTGCATCAACTTCAACAAGCCCCGCCGGAAGCGTTTCCTTTGGAAACAACACCGGAAAAAAGAATATGCCCGCCATCATGGTCGGACACGGTTCCCCCTATGTTGCCACCACATCCATCGGCTACGCCAACGACATGATTCGAAAGGTTAAGAAAGCCGCCGACACCAAAGGCGCCACCTACGTCCATTGTCACGCCCCCTGTCCCACCGGCTGGGGTTTTGACTCCTCAAAGACCATCGAAATCGCCAAGCTTGCCGTGGATACCTGTCTGTGGCCCCTTTATGAAATTGAAAACGGCACCGTCACAAGCGTTAAAAAAGTCAAAGACCCAAAACCCGTCGAAGACTACTTAAAAGCCCAATCCCGTTTCAAACACCTTTTCAAAATGGAAGGCGGCGATAAAGAGATTGAGAAAATTCAAAAGATTGCGGACAAAAATATTGCCGACTTCGGACTTGACAAATAATTATTTTATTTGTTAAGTTTTTCTTTTTTTTGGATTTTTTAAAAATTTTTTTGTTTTTGATCAGATGAGAATAAACGTTTTTTCAATTCGCATTCTCTTCCCTTTTTTTCCTTTCCCCGATCAACCTTATCTGTTCCTTTTGAAAAAAATAAGAGTTCAACTGCGCCATCATAACATAACCATCTTCGCCGTCTGAATAGTATTTTGATTCCACCCAACAAACCACAAATCCCAGTTTTTTGTAAAGATTTAATGCCGGCGTATTACTGATACGAACTTCAAGAGACGCTTTTTGAAGTCCTTTGAAAATAAAATAAGTGCAAATATGATCCACTAAAAGCTCGGCATAGCCTTTATTTCGATGTGCGTCGCTGATTGCCAGTGAAAAGATGTGTCCCTCGTATTCAGAAAGAGCGTAACCGACGACAAAACCAATAATATCTTCTCCAATCGTGCATACGAAAAAACCGTCTCGGAAGATCTCATAAAGGGTGAAATACTCATACGGATTGTGATCATTGAACGCTTCCGCTTCCAATATCAAAATACTGTATTTGTCCTCAGGAGTATAGCGGCGGATGATCGGAACAGGCTTCATTTTTGTCACGTTTTGATTATTTTGATTATTTTGTTTCTTACTTTTATTATTTTTGGAAGCCCATGCTGTCCTCAAAAATTTGAATAATTCCTTCTATGAGTGATTCTCTTTCCTGCGTCAATTCTTCAACGGGCATATTTCGTATTTTAATATCCTTGTGCAGCAAATTCATTTGAAGCCGCATCTCTCTTGATTCAGCCAGCCCCGTTGTAAACCATTGAGCGTGTGCCTTGACATTGATATACGGCAAAAGATCATATTTGCTTAAAAGAGCAGCATAAGCTTTGAAATCCGAAAGGCGTTGTTCAAACTCTTCCGTTTCTGTTAAAATAAGAGGCTCTCCCGTTTTTAAAAAATGCTTCATTTTCTTAAAAATAAACGGATTTCCAACGGCGCCGCGTCCAATCATATAGCCGTCACAATTTGTTTTTTCAATCGCTTTTTCCAAATCTTTGGCTGTAAATATATCGCCGTTTAAAACAATCGGAATGCTGAGCTCTTCTTTGATCTGGCGGACAACATCCCAATCTGCTTTTCCGGAATATCCTTGTTCCTTTGTTCTCCCATGGATTGTTAAAACAGAGGCACCTGCTTTTTCAAGCGACTTTGCCAACTCCAGCGTTTTTTCAGATGTTCGGTAGATTCGGATTTTTGCAGAAATCGGCGTTTCAACCATTTTGACAACTTTTTGAATAATCGTTGTCGGATGTGACTCAGTCCCGGGCGCTGCACTTAACAAAGCCGCCCCGCAGCCCGTTCTTATAATCGGCGGTGCCGGACAGCCCATATTGATATCTATCACCTTTGCCGTCGGTGCAAACAACCGTTCCAGCCCCGCCGCTGCTTTGGCAATAGATGAAGCGTTGCTGCCAACGATTTGAATCCCGTAAGGTATCTTATCAATCGAATATCCGCGATTCTGTGCATACAAATCGCCATTTAAAAAACCATCCGAGTGAATCATTTCCGTATATGTAAAGTCCGCTCCGTGTGAAATACAGATGCGGCGAAATGCCGGATTTGTGACGTCCGCCATCGGAGCCAAAAGTAAAGCAGGGAAGGATTGGGGCGTTAAAAACATTTCATTAAACAATTCCTGTCATCATATTTATATTGGCTGAAAAAAGACAATTGCAGCACCTGAATTTTTATATAACATTCTTCCCTTGTTACATATCATTTACTATCATTTACACATCATTTACACTTATCATTTTGAGGTGAAAAATATGGCAGATCAGACGGCAGCCGCAGATAAATTTGTGACATATTGCGGACTCTATTGTGAAAACTGCATTCAAAGGACAAATGTCGGTCCCGATGCAAAAAAGCTTCAAGAAAGTTTGAAACGTGCCGGATATGAAAAGTTTGGTCATCTGATTCCTGATTTTCCGATCTTTTGGCGTTTTTTATCCGAATTTTCAGAAAACGGCGGATGCGTCGGCTGTGTATCCGGCGGTGGAAATCCGTATTGCCAAATCCGAAAATGCGCGGTTGAAAAAGGCGTTTTGGCGTGTGTTTTTTGTGAAGCGTATCCGTGTGAAGAGTCCAAAAGAATGTTTGTCGGGTACCCGATGCTTGAAAAGGACAATCAATTTTTAAAAGAAAAAGGAATCGATGAATGGATTTTTATGCAAAAAAAACGCCGTGCCCAAGGTTATGTTTATTCTGATTTTATTGAAAATCAAGATGAGTGAAGGAATCAACGCATTAAAATAAATGAAAGATGTATTTCAAAAAATAACATTTTTTTATCCTTACACATTCAGGAGAGTTTAAATTGAAAATGATTGCTTTTGTCGGCATGCCTGCGTCCGGTAAATCCGAAGCGTCGAGCGTTGCCAGAGAAATGAACATTCCNGTGGTGACAATGGGCGACGTCATCCGAAAAGAAGTTGAAAAGCGCGGTGCAAATCCGGCAGACGGCGGCAAGATTGCAGACGAAATCCGAAAAATAGAAGGCATGGACGCCATTGCCAAACGATGTATGGATATGATTCATGAAAAAATGAAAACCACCGATTCTCAAGTTTTTGTCATCGATGGTGTTCGCGGTATTGCCGAAGTCGATTATTTCAAAAAATCACTCGGCACCGGATTTATGCTTGTATCCATTGCGATTGATTCTTCGATTGAAGAGCGTTTTACAAGAATTGTGAATCGAAAGCGTGAGGATGATATGATCACCATTGAAAAGCTTCATGAACGTGACACGCGTGAAATCAGCTGGGGCATGGGCGAAGCCATTGCCGCCTCCGATCGAATCATCGAAAACAAATCTACGCTTGACGCGTATCGGCAAAACATTCGAAGCCTTTTTGAAGAAATGATTGCAGAAGAAGGCAAAAAATAAATTTTACACATTTTTCGGGGGAATAATCACCAAATTTTACACATTTTTCGGGGGAATAATCACCGAATTTTACACATTTTTCGGGGGAGTATCTCCTCCAATTTATATTTTTTTGAAGGAATGATTTTGGATTTTTTTTACATATTTTTGGAACGAATAATTGAATTATTTTACACATTTTTGGAACGAATAATCGGGGTATTTTACACATTTTTGGAATGAATGGCGGAACAGTTTTATATATTTTTGAAAGAATAGTCTAATAATTGTTCATATAAAAAAATATTGAATAAAGAAATATTTTGTAAATCATTATCCAATCGTGTGTTTCTCAATGAAAAACGAACACTAATTTTCGGCGCGTAAGTTTCTCTGAATAATTTTAAACTTTTTGCTTTCACGTTCATTCCGCTTTTGACTTCTATCGGAATGATTTCAGAGCCGTATTGCATCACAAAATCGATTTCACTAATTTTAACGCCCGTCCAATAATAAAGCGTATGTTTTGCCAGCTGCTGCAATACAAATTGTTCCGCCACCAAACCGTTAAATTCGTCAAAAATAGCGGTTTTGCTGTCGATGACT
>WRNK01000120.1 GCA_009776675.1 Methanimicrococcus sp. | reverse complement strand
TACGATACGGATGCGCTTGCAAAGGATGCCGTTTTGGAACTTTACGGCGGCAATGTGTCAAGTGAGCAAATTACGCGCCTGATGTCGATTGGCCTTTTGGGCAGAGACCGAAAGCTTGTTCCAACGCGCTGGTCAATTACGGCTGTGGATGACATGGCCGGCAAGGAGTTGATTCAGCGGGTGAAGGATTATCCGCATCTTCGAGAAATAACGCTTTTAAGCGGCACCATTTTTGGAAATCACTTTGAAATTCTCCTCCTCCCGGGCAGTTTTTCTTTTGAACTGCTTGAGATATGGCTTCCGCATTCTATATGGAACGGGCAAAAAACTTACATCGGCCAAGATCATGAAGATTTTTACGGCAAAAAAACTTATTCCAATTTAGCCGGCGGGTATTATGCCGCACGATTGCCCGTGCTTGAATATTTGGACTTAATTAAGCGGCAAGCTGCCATTTTTGCCATTCGTGAAATCGATCAAAGTTATTGGGCGCCGCTGGGAGTTTGGGTTGTTCGAGAAGCCGCTCGCACAGCAATCGGAAATCAGAAAAAAATATTTGATACGAAAGAAGAAGGGTTGGCGGATTTGTCTCAGCGCATCATTACACCCAGAACAGACTGGGAAAAAGAGACAAAGATGCTTTATAATCAGGCTGTTCAGACTCGAATTGATTCTTTTTATTGAATGGAAAAAACAAAATTAAAAGCGAAACATCATTTTAATCATATCAATAAAAACGGGGTACCGTTTTCCCCAAATCATCAAACACTTTTAAAGAAAAAATGTACCCCGTTCTTTAATCACTTTGAAGAGAATGATGTTTCGGATTTAAAAAAATATTAAAATCAAATCCTCAAATCCCCTTTTCTCAAAAACATCCAAACCCCCTCAAATTTTGTTTTCAGTAGCGCAGCGGATGAAAGCAAAATTTGAGCGGTTTTTAAAAAAAATATTGTTTCTATAATTGCTGTTACCACCGCGATTGTTTTTATTATTGTTGTTACCACCGCGATTGTTTTTATAATTATTATTACCGCCGTGATTGTTTCCATAATTGTTGTTACCACCGTGATTGTTTCCATAATTGTTGTTACCGCCATAATTGTTTCTATAATTGCTGCCCCCGCCTACAATTTAAGGCAAAAAACGGATTCATACTTTTCATTTAATTTTTATGGGTGTGAATCCGTTCGATTCAGCCGCCTTGGGGCGACTGATCGAACGGGTGGTTGATTCGGGTTTATTGATTAAAGAAAAACGAATGAATCCTTGATATCAAGTCAACCAAACCCGAAACATCGTTTTCGTGTCGCATCAATAAAAATGGGGGTACAATTTTTCCCAAAATCATCAAATATTTTTAAAGAAAAACGTACCCCGTTCTTTAATCGTTTCATGAGAAGGGATGTTTCATTTTTAAAACAAAATCAAAAACCCCTTTTCTCTTTATCTTTCAAACATTTTCAAAAAAACAGTTTCCATATCTGCCTTAAAAGAAAAACCTTCTTCTTCAAGAGTTTGCTGAACGGCTTTTAGAGTCATTGCAACAAATTCTTTTCGGGCGTTTTCTCCCATGTGACCGATTCTAAAGACTTTTCCTTTCAAATATCCAAAGCAGCCGGCAATTAAAATATTGTGCTGCTGCCGGATTTTTTGAACCAAATCATCGCCGTCCATGCCTGCGGGTGCATTAATAACCGTCACCGTACTGCAAAAATCGTCTTTTAAATATAATGTAAGACCGCCTTCCAAGACGGCAGTACGTACAGCTTTTGCGATTTTGGTATGTCTGATGTGGATATTTTTTTCTTCCAATATATTTTCAAGAGCGGCTCTAAATCCGTAAATATCGCTGATCGGCGGCGTGTAGGGGAACCAAAAGTCATCGTAATAATTTTTCCAAATCGGCAAGTTGCAATAAAATGAGGCAATCGGCGTCTTTCTGTTTTCCATCATTTTCCATGCATCGGAACTGATGGATAAAAATGTCAATCCGGGCGGTGCGGAAAATCCTTTTTGTGAGGCACCGATACAGATATCGATTTTCCAATCATCGACAAAAATCGGCTCTCCGACCATTGATGATACAGCGTCCACGATCGTTAAAATGCCGTAAGATTTCAAAAGCGGGCAAATCTCTTTTAAATTGTTTAAAACACCCGACGGGGTGTCGCAGTGGACAATCGTTGCGAATTTAAAATCCGAATCTTTGTCTAATAATTCTTTTAATTCCGCAGCAGAAACACTGCGCTGTCTGTCGCCTTTGAAATAAACAGGTTCGGCACCATAAAGTTTGACCAAATCATAAAATCCTTCGCCGAAAATGCCGTTGTCGATAATTAAAACACGGTCTCCTTTTTCTGCCAAGGAGGCACAGGCAGAGTCTAATCCAAGCATTCCTTCGCCGCTTAAAATTAAAACTTGATTTTCAGTATTCAAAAAGCGTGCAAGGCGCCGGCATGTTTTTTGGTAAAAATTAAAAAACTCGGGATCCAAATCGGGATTTGTTGTTTCTGCGGCTCGTGCCAATCGGACATTTTCCCGAACCTGAGTCGGACCGGGCGTCATGATTAATGGTATTTTTTGTGTCATGATTTTTCTCGTTTTAACATAAGGGGGAGGGGACCATTACGTTTTTTATACAATTGATGATGTGCATTAACACTCTTACTCTTTCATTTCGTACATCTTTTTCATCTTCATTATCTCTGCTTTTCCCATTTTAAAAGCTCAAGAGCGCCGGCAAGAGTTTTTCCTTTGTTGATTTCGTCCATCAGGCGTTTTTCACGTTTCCAAACTTCTTCGGAGCGGCGGGCAATTTCATAAGCCCTTTCTTTGGGGACAACCACAACGCCGCTGTCATCTCCGATAATGTAGTCTCCCGGATTAACCGGCTGATTTCCGCAAACAATTTCTGCATTGATTTCACCCAGTCCCTTCGGGTCGCCGGCATTTGGGACAATGTTTGCGGCAAACACCGGAAAATCCATCTTTTGGATTTCATCAAAATCGCGAATCGCTCCGTCCACAACAACGCCTTCTAATTTTTTGTTGGATGCGGTTAATGTCGCTAAACCGCCCCACATGGCAATATTTCGGTCGCCGTTGTAAATCACAATAATGTCACCCGGACCGCACATATCAATGGCTTCTACGGGCTTTGCCCAGTCTCCACCGAAGGTTCGGACAGTTGTTGCGCGTCCGACAATTTTTTTGCCGGGCGTTTTGGTTGAAATGCCGGCCATCGCTCCTTTTCGATACATCGCATCCGAAATATTGCATGTTGAGACTTTCTTGAAAATGGCGGTTATTTCTTCATCTTTGGAGAGTTTAGAGTCATCACCTTTTGATTTTGCGGTTGGTTTTGACACAGCTTTTCGGATTTCTTGTGTTTTTTGCGTCACATTGTCGGAATTTGTAATGTAAGAGCCGACAATGACAATATCGGCACCGATAGACGCCGCCTCTTTGGCGGTTTCAGGCGTCAAGCCGCCGGCAACTGCAATTTCCATTGAGGTTTGGGAAACGAGTGTCTGAAGTAAACCAATCGGTGAGTCGCCTGTCATTTGGCGGTCAATGCCGACGTGAATGTTGATCAAATCCACACCCATTTTTTCGAGTTCGGCAATTCTTTCAACAGGGTGCGCGACTGCAATCAAATCCACCATGATGCGAACACCGTATTTTTTGGCAGCCAAAAGAGCTTGCTCAATCACGGGATTATCGGCGTTTCCTAAAATTGTTACAACACCGGCACCTGCTTTTGCGGCGATTTCAACTTCAACATATCCGGCATCCATTGTCTTCATGTCGGCTAAGATTGTTTTATCGGGGAAAGCTTCTTTTAATTGCCGAAGAATAGACACGCCGGCACTTTTAATCAAACCTGTTCCGGCTTCAATCCAGTCAGCACCTCCGTAAGCCGCCTCTCTTGCAATTTGAAGCGCACGATTCGGTTCGATAACGTCCAAAGCAACTTGAATTTTGACCACATTTCTCCCTTCTTTATCATTCATAAAATCAAAAGTTTTACTTGCTTTTGATTCTTTTTTGTTTCCAACACATTTATATTTTATTGCTTTCATTTAACATAATTAATCCATTTTCAATCAAAAGAAATAAGAGTCAAAAGGAATTATTATGCGGCCCATGCATCACATCATTTCAACGCGGGAATATTCTAAGGAAATGTTTGACGAAATTTTGGAAATGGCGGAGAAATTGGAGCCGATTGCGAGAGGTGAGCAGCACTCGACAATTTTGGATGGAAAAATTTTAGCTCTTCTCTTTTTTGAACCAAGTACCAGAACCCGTATGTCTTTTGAAACCGCAATGTATCGACTGGGAGGCAAAGTCTTGAACATGGGATCGGTGGAGGCAAGTTCCATTGCAAAGGGTGAATCTCTTTCTGATACGATTCGTGTCACATCTCAATATGCGGATGCAATCGTTTTGCGTCACCCGCGCGAAGGTGCCGCTTTGATGGCGTCGGAATATTCAAGTTCTCCAGTGATTAACGGCGGAGACGGTGCCGGTCACCACCCGACCCAAACACTTCTTGACCTTTATACTATCAAACGCGAAAGCCGTCTTGAAAATCTCAACATTGCACTTGCGGGGGATTTAAAATACGGACGAACCGTTCATTCTCTATGCTACGCT
>WRNK01000119.1 GCA_009776675.1 Methanimicrococcus sp. | reverse complement strand
ACAAAAAAATGTAAAAGAAATGTAAAAAATAAAAAAACATGAACAAATATGAAAAATGTGAAAAAGAACGTTGAAAAAATAAAAAGACGTCAAATAACGCCTTTTGTACTCTTGATTTCTTTTCCCTCGATGACCGTTGCTCTTTTCATAGCGTAAGCAAATGCTTTAAAAAGGGCTTCCGTTGTGTGGTGATCATTTTCTCCTTCTGCTTTCATATTCATGTTAATTCCGGCGTTGACAGAAAACGATTCAAAGAAATGTTTGGTGAGTTGCGTGCTGTATGTTCCAATAACCGGAGCGTAAAAGTTTGCTTTCATGGCGAGAAATCCGCGTCCGCTGATGTCTAGTGCAACTTCTGCTAATGCTTCATCCATCGGGATGCGCGCTTCTCCAAAACGCGCAATGCCGCGTTTGTCGCCAAGCGCTTCTAATACGGCTTTTCCAAGCACAATTCCGGTGTCTTCCACTAAGTGGTGGGCGTCTATGTGTAAGTCGCCGGCTGCTTTTACTTTTAAGTCATATCCGGAGTGGCGCGCAAAAGAATCTAACATGTGATCAAAAAAACCAATACCGGTTTCAATGGACGAATTGCCGGCTCCGTCTAAATCAATCTCAATCGTAATATCTGTTTCTTTTGTTTTTCTTGAAACAGAGGCTTTTCTTTGAGCATCTTTTCCCATTTTCACTCATCCTGCTTTTTAATTATAAAATGACTAATGATGTCCAATTATTTGATTATTGTTATTAGGTCACAAACACCCAAATCATAAAAAATGACGTTTTTTACATATCAATAGAACTATTGTAAAAAATATAACTTCAACTCAATCCGAATTTAAAGAAATAGTTATAAGCTATAAGTGCCTTTTAGAATTTGTTGAAAAATTGAAAAACAGAAATTTTTCACATATTGAAATATATTACACACACACCCCACCAAAAATATTTCAATAAAAGCATGGGAACATCCGATTATTTGGTTGTTCTCATGGCCTTTTTTTCATTTTTTTATTTTCAAAAGATCGATGGCTTCTTCGAGTGTAAATTTTTGTGTATAAAGGGCGCTTCCGACAACAGCGCCATAAGCCCCGATTTCTCGAAATTTCAATAAATCGTTTGTTGTTGTAACGCCGCCTGACGCAATCACGGGAATATTAACGGAATCAATTAAGGCTTTTGTCGGTGTGGTATTGACCCCTTTTAAAAGACCTTCTGTGTCGATATTTGTAAACAGGATATAGCCGGCTCCGAGTTCTTCAAATTGTTTTCCGACATCCGTCGGGCTTTTGTCGGAGAGTTTTGTCCAGCCTTCAATGGCAACACGGTTGTTTTTGGCATCCAGTCCGACAACGATTGATTTTTTCCCGAAGCTTTCAGAAAGATCGCTGACGATTTGAGGATTTTTCATCGCAACGGTACTGAGAATCACGCGGTCTGCGCCGGCTGTTAACAAACTTTCGGCATCTTCAAATGAACGAATACCGCCGCCGATTTGAATGTCAACGCCCATAGGTTTTGCACGGCAGATGATGTCTTCTATGATTGCTTTATTTTTTCGAATCCCTTCAAAGGCACCGTCCAAATCAATTAAATGAAGCGTTTTGGCACCTTTGTGAATCCAATTGATTGCCGCTGCGGCAGGGTCATCTAAAGAGACCATTTCGCTTCCCAAAATCCCTTGCACCAGCTGGACACATTTGCCGTCTTTCATATCAACGGCGGGCATAATTTCAAAAGCCAATTTCATCCCTCTGGTTACGGGATCAGCCGCTCAATTTCCAAAACCAGAATATCTCGGGCGCCGATAATTTTCAATTTTCGGATGAGTGAAAAAATCATGTCAGCCTCAACGACAGCATGAACGGCAAACATTGGCTCCGGTCCTTGAACTTCCATCACGGTCGGACCATTCAAACCCGGAATGATTTTTTCCACATCTTTAAGCGCAGCTGCCGGCACATTCATCATTAAATATCTCTTTGTTTTTGCCAAAAGAACACTCTCAAGAGCGGTTTGAACGTCTTGGATTTTTTCTTTTGATTTAAAACTGTTCTTGTTGGCAATCATATAAACTTTTGACTCAAAAACAACGGCTATCGCTTTTAATTTGTTAATCATCATGGTTGTGTCNNTGNCGCTTGTAATATCGACAATTGCATCTGCAACATCAATGTGCGGGGTCATTTCACAAGCGCCACTGACACGGATCACTTCAACCGGAATCTTTCGTTCATCAAAAAATTTTTTTGTAATTTGTGGAAATTCCGTTGCAACTCGTTTTCCTGCCAAATCTTCGGCTTTTGAAACCTTCGAAGATTCGGGGACAGCTAATACAAGACGTGAGCTGCCGTATTTTAAATCAATCAAACATTCAACATCTGCATTGCATTCCGTTGACAAATCCTATCCGGTAATCCCGACGTCAGCCGTTCCGTTTTGAACAAAAAGCGGAATATCAGCTGCACGCGCCAAAATAAATGTGATGTCCGGATCTGATGTTTTGGCAATAAGCTGGCGGCTTTCGCCACCGCCGCCGTAAACAGGGAGACCGGAATCTTTGAATAATTCTAATGTGGGTTCGTGGAGACGACCTTTGTTTGGAATTGCAATGCGGATCATAATAAACACTTTTTTAAATTTTTACAGTACTAACGGTAGAATACCTTGTGTTTATAAAAACTTTTTTTAAGCCATTTTAATGTTTGATTCCGCATCAGATGATTTTTCAAAAGGGATTATTAAATCCAAAAATGTATATTATCATTTGAAATGATTTCATGAGCAGCATATGGTATTATTACTATAGGTTATATTCAAGTGTAATCATTATATATGATATCGTCATAAAATAGAATTCCAATTTTTTGGTATTTTTTTACAAACACTTCAAAAAAATTAAAACTTAAAGCTTAAAAATTTAAATTTAAATTAAAATCAAAAAAGGGACATTCATGAGTCAAAAAAATATTTGTGTTGAGCCGTACATGGCAACACCGATTGAAAAACAGCAGATTGAATTGGTTGAGCGTAAAGGCATCGGGCATCCCGACAGCATTGCGGACGGACTTGCCGAAGCCGTCAGCCGCGCTTTATGTAAAGAATATATGGACAAATGCGGCACCATTCTTCATCACAACACCGATGAAACCCAAATCGCCGCCGGTATGTCTATTCCAAAATTCGGTGGCGGTCAAGTTGTTCGCCCGATTTATATTTTATTGGTGGGCCGCACAACCAAACACTTCCAAGGAATAGATATTGCAACCGACACAATCGGCTTAAAAACGGCACGCGATTATTTAAAAAATACAGTTCCGAATTTAAATCTTGACTCCGATGTCATTTTGGACTGCAAATTCGGTTCCAGCTCTTCTGACTTGACCAATGTTTTTTGTCGATGCGGCGGCGTTCCGATGGCAAACGATACGTCATTTGGCGTCGGTCATGCGCCGTTTTCAGAACTTGAAAACATTGTTTACAACACAGAGCGCTTTTTAATTGAAGATTTGAAAAAGAAAAAGGGCTTAAAAGCCATCGGCGAAGACATTAAAGTGATGGGCCTTCGAAACGGCGAAGACATCACGCTGACGGTTTGCAGCGGCATGGTTGATAGATATATTGACGATATCGGCGCTTACGTCAATTACAAAGAAGAAATGGAAGACTACATCAAGGATTTGGCGACGAAATATACCACCCGCAATGTTTCTGTTTTTGTCAACACGGCGGATGATATTGAAAATGAATCTGTTTTCTTAACCGTGACCGGCACATCCGCTGAAATGGGCGATGACGGGTCGGTAGGCCGCGGCAACCGCTCAAACGGTCTTATCACACCCAATCGTCCGATGAGCATGGAAGCCACAAGCGGCAAAAACCCGATCAACCACATCGGCAAAATTTACAACCTGCTTTCCACCCAAATTGCCCGAAAAATTGCAGCAGACCTTGACGGCATTGATGATGTTTACGTCAAATTGCTCTCCCAAATCGGTCATCCGATTGATCAGCCCTTGGTTGCAAGTGTTCAAATCAGCGTCAAAGACGGCGTTAAATTCGATTCCATGAGAAAAGAAGCAGAAGGAATCGTTGACGAATGGCTGTCTAATACAAAGAGAATTACAGAAATGGTTTCAAGAGGAGAGTTAGATACTTTTTAAACTCTCCCGTTTATTTTTTGAGATTATCACTTGAAAAATATTAATCGTAAAAGAATCATCATGATGAGTTGTTATGGTGATTTTTATCCCGATTTCAAAACAAACTGCTCTCCCATCTCAGCATACTTCTGAGCCGCCTTTTTCGTTTTTGCCTCTGCAACAACCCGAATCATGGGCTCAGTTCCCGACGGGCGAATCAAAATCCATCCGTCTTTAAACCACAATTTAATGCCGTCAATGGTTTCGGCTTTTTCAAAACCAAGCTGTTTTTGGGACTTTTTTATTTTTCCGGTTAAACCGACCATGACTTTTTTCAAATCGCCTTGCATATGAATCTTTATTTTGACATTTGCATAGGTTGAAACGTATTTTTTAAAATCGGAAGCCTTCATTCCGGTGACTGCCAGCATTTCTAAAACAATTGCCGCTGCCATTGCACCGTCCCGGCAAATTTGATGTTTGGGGAAAATAAAGCCGCCGTTTCCTTCGCCGCCGTAAACGGCGCCAACATCTGCCATTTTTCGGGCGACGTC
>WRNK01000118.1 GCA_009776675.1 Methanimicrococcus sp. | reverse complement strand
CTAAAACTAACCCCCACCAAATACTATTACCATATTCTACAAACCGAGGAATTCAAAATGGATACAAATAAAGCAATCTACACCCGTCGAAGCATTCGAAAATATCAAAACAAGCCGGTTCCGAAAGAATTAATAGAAGAAGCCGTCAAAGCCGCAATGTTTGCCCCATCTGCAAGAAACCAGCAACCGTGGGAATTTATTATCATTGACAAAAGAGAATTGTTGAATGAAAT
The DNA here is from genome assembly GCA_009776675.1 of Methanimicrococcus sp. The sequence goes on along the minus strand of WRNK01000118.1, from coordinate 4,547 downwards.
CCCAACGTTCAGTCCACATGCAGCGATGGCAAAGGAAGCACCTGCCGGGGTTTTAGTTTGTTTGAATAAATCATATGAAGTTGCAGAAGGATTTTTCCAGCAGGATCTGGGGGCTGCAACACAAAATATGCTTTTGTCACTGCATACTGCGGGTCTTGGGGCGGTTTGGACGGGTGTTTATCCAAGAGAAGATCGTGTCGGCGGTTTTGTAAAAATGATGAGCCTTTCTGAAAATATTGTACCGTTTGCTTTTGTTATCATTGGTTATCCTGAAAAAGAACCTGAAACGGTGGACAGATTCAAAAAAGAAAGAATCCACTACAATCAATGGTAAAAAACAGGAGAAAAACAAAGCAATATATGCTTTGTTTCTTTTTTTAATTAATCAGTCGTCTAAAACTAAAAGTTTTAATAAAACAGCTTTTTGTGCATGTAGTCTGTTTTCGGCTTGGTCAAAAACAACGGAGTGTGTTCCGTCAATGACGTCTGCGGCGATTTCAAGACCGCGGTGCGCCGGAAGGCAGTGCATGACAATAACGTCCGGTTTTGAAACGGCAACCATTTTTTTGTTGATTTCAAATCCTTTAAAGTCTTTCAGGCGTTTTTCTGTTTCGGCTTCTTCGCCCATGGAAATCCAAACATCCGTATATAATATGTCGGCGTCTTCGCAGGCTTTTAAAGGATCATTTGTAATCGTTAAAACGCCGCCGAGATCCAGTGCCTGAAGAACAAATTCTTCTTTGGGCTCATATCCTTTCGGGCAGGCGACAACCATTTCCATACCGGAAATCGCACAAGCCAGCATCAGCGAGTTGCAAACATTATTTCCGTCGCCGACCCAAACAAATTTCATGTCAGAGATGCGGTTTTTGTATTCTTTGATGGTAAGCAAATCGGCTAAAACCTGACACGGATGTTCCTTGTCGGAAAGTGCATTGATGACCGGGATCGTCGAATTTTCGGATAATTTAACCAAAGTGTCGTGAGAATAAACACGCGCGATGATGCCATGAAGATAACGCGATAACACCTTAGCTGTATCTTCGATGGATTCACCACGACCGACTTGAATGTCATTTGAATTCAAATAAATCGCATGTCCGCCCAAATCGTTCATGCCGACTTCAAAAGAAACACGGGTTCTAGTGGATGATTTTTCAAAAATCATTCCCAAACTTTTGTTTTTCAAATGGTCCGTCACTTTGCCTTGACTGCGTTTTTCTTTGATTTCTTCGGCAAGCTCTAAAATACCGTAAATGTCTTCCAACGACAGATCTGCCATAGAAAGTAAATGTTTCATATAATTTGTCTCCTGTTATTCAATGATTTTTAATCTTTATAAAATTCATCACACATTAAAATGCCATCCTTGAATTTCATTTCCTCTTTCGAATGTCATTCATATGGTCAATTCTTTTTTGAACCAATTCAGCTGTTCCGATATCTTTTCGATAAAAGATGTTGCCTTTCACTTTTGTTTCAAGGGCTTGCTGAGAAATTTTTTCGGCTTCTTCAATGGATGTTCCAAGACCGACAACACCGATGGAGCGAGATCCTGTCGTATAAATTTTTCCTTCCTTTTCATAAACGCTGGAATAGTAAAAAATCAAATCGGCATTCGGACCGATTTCTTTTGATACTTGATTGACAACGATTTCAGAATCTTTTTCCGGACTGTCCGGATAGCCGGCCGGCACGGCATATTTGCAAACGGTTGCCTTTTTTGAGAAAGACACTGTGATTTTGTCGAGTGTGCCGGAAACAACTGCGTTCATAATTTCAACCATGTCGGATTCAAGAAGTGATAAAACGTTCATGGCTTCGGGGTCGCCGAAACGCGCGTTGTATTCAATAAGTTTTGGTCCGTTTTTTGTTAAAATAAATTGACCGTAAAGCATGCCTTTGTATTCTTCTCCAGTTTCTTTTTGGAAGGCGTCCACGGTCTGCTGCATAATATTTTGAGCCGTTTCATATTCTTCTTTTGTCAAAAACGGCAAAAGAGAGCCGGCGTTTGTGTACGCACCCATTCCACCCGTGTTTGGGCCGACATCTCCTTCATAAGCGCGTTTGTGATCCTGTACGGTCGGACAAAAAGCCAAATGTTTTCCGTCAACAAAAGCCTGAAGTGTAAATTCTTCTCCGATAAAGCGCTCTTCAATAACAACACTGTCCGAACGCAGCACTTCTTTTGTATATTCTTTGGCGGATCGAATGTCAGGCAGCTGGTCGCCCATGACTTTGACGCCTTTGCCGCCCGTCAAACCGGCGGGTTTGACAGCCACATCTTTTAATTCATCAATAAAGGCAGCTGCCGAATCATAGTCTGTAAAGACGCCATATTTCGGATTGGCATCGATATTGTATTTTTCAAGAAATTGACGAGCCCAGGCTTTGTCTGTTTCAATTTTTGCACAATTCTTTTTCGGACCGACGGCGGGAATATCAGCTGCCCACAACGCATCAGAAACGCCGGCGGAAAGCGGAGCTTCCGGACCGATAAAAGTCATTTGGATACCGTTTTTTTTCGCAAAATCGGCAATTGCTGCTGCGTCCATTTCGTTGTGAATCAAAGTTTCTTCACAAAGCACTGCAATTCCCGGATTCTTTTTTGACATTACCGAATAAAGAAGCGGTTGCTGGGGGCTTCTTTTGATGGCGGCAGCAATCGCGTGCTCACGTCCTCCACTACCAATTAATAATATTTTCATGCCCTTTCCTCATAATTTTTAAAAAAGTTTTTGTGAATGATAAATTCAAAATGAATTGAAGAAATAAGTCTTAAAAGTGAGAATGAAATAAATCTTCTATATCTATTTAAGACTACCGCATTAGATTATAGGTAAATAAATAAAAAAAAGAATAAGAAGGAAACAGATAAAAAACTGAAATTTTGAAAATTTCATAAATCGGTTTTTCTTTTTAAGGGCATAGTTGTGGGTGGTTTTTCTTCTAACTTTTCTCGAATAACATTTTTTAAAAGAAGAATTTCATGTTCCGAAAAAGAACTGTAAATATCCTGTTTTTGTTCTTTTTTTTCAAATTTGTTCAAAAGATCCGAAACCGCCTGACTGATAAAATCGGAAACACTTGCGAATTCGCCATCAGTCACAAGCTTTTCAATTTTTTTCTTGTGCTGGGGGCTAACTGTTCCGCTAATAATCGGCTTTTTTCGTATGTAATCTTTGGACATTATTTATATAATTCATAAAAAAGGTAGTTAAAATTAATTCAAACAATCGTTAAACAATTGTATATTTTTTGTATAGATGAAATATTTGTAAAATTTTTAATAAAGTTAAAACAAAAAACGAAAAATGTAAAACATTCATAAAACTGAATCATATAACACTTTTATTCAGATTAAGGATGAAAGACATGAGACGAATAAGACTTTAGAGGGATTGAAATGCACAAGCCGCCGAGTCCGTTATAAATTATCGGGTTGTTAAAATAAGACCTTAGAGGGATTGAAATACGCAAACCGACTGGCAGAGGATCAATGCAGACAATGTTAAAATAAGACCTTAGAGGGATTGAAATAGCACAATTAAAATCATCATGCTTGAAACGAATGCAAGTTAAAATAAGACCTTAGAGGGATTGAAATCTCGAAGAATTTGGATTGGGTGACTGATTTATGGAGGTTAAAATAAGACCTTAGAGGGATTGAAATGCGGGACGGTCGAGTTTGCTCAAAACAGTTATTGAGGATAAAATCAGACCTTAAAGGAATGAAAAACAATTATGGCTTTGACTGAGTTGTCACTGTTTAATTAAAATTAAGTTTTAAAAGAATTGTTATTCGCTTCGACCATGCCAAATCCCATCGAATTTTTTTCACCGAATCCACATTCGTATCCGAATCGAATAAACTCGTCATCTCCTTTAATGGAAAATACTAAATTTGAGCAACGAACGAATGTGTTTTTTATTTGAATCCTTTTTGGTTCGGTGGATAAGATTTCCAAATCAAAATTCATTGAACAGTCTTTGTTGTAAAACATCTCATATTTTTTCTTTAAATTCAATTTTAAATTTTCATAAAATTTAGATTGATTCGGCAATAAGTCTCGAACTTTTAATTTGCCGTCTGCTTCCTCTTGTGTTCTCAAGCAAATCGGAGAGATTGTTTTCAAAATATCAAAGGATTTGGGAGGCTCAATGATATGAATTTCCGCGGGATAAGCGTCAAAAGTCCCGATTTTTAAAAAAGGCTCCTGAAATAAACCTTCTAAAAAAACAGACAAAAAATCATCATTCGGAGAGGAAAGTTGTAAAAAAACAATTCCGTCTTGGCTTTTAATTCCTTCTTTTGTAATTTGGCGGCTTGGTATATCTAACCACGAAAATGTAAAAAATTTGTATTTTTGATAGGCATGGAGCATTTGTGCATACTTGGAGTCGCTGATATTCAAAAAATGGTAAATCATTGAAGAAAGATGATATTGATAATTAAAAGGAATGACAACGTCTTTGTCAATTTTTAACTTTAGTAAAGCTCTCATGATTTCACTCAAAAATTAGTAAATTTAAAAATCAACACATTA
>WRNK01000117.1 GCA_009776675.1 Methanimicrococcus sp. | reverse complement strand
TCTCAAATAAAGTAATAGATTCTTATTAAATGATTCTATTTTTTTATAATTAATTGATGAATGAGTTTTATAGCATGAATCATAAATGAAATTTAATGGAAGCAAAGAAGCATAAACGAAGCTAAATGAATATCAGTAAAATGAAATCAGTAAAATGAAATCAGTAAAATGAAATCGGTAAAATGAAATCGTTTCTAAAATCAAAAAAGAGGAAAGTTTATTTGAGTTTAAGAGGTTGTTAAACGCATGATTTTTAAAAAATTATCCGAGTTGCCGGAATCGAATTTAACCCAAATGATTTCACGCGGAAAAGAACTGGCAGACGTCGGTGCATCTGTTGATGCAATCCTTGAAAACGTAAGGCAAAATGGCGATAAAGCGATATTGGAATATACACGCCTCTTTGATAAAGCGGAGCTGCAATCTTTAGAAGTCACGCCAAAAGAAATTGAAGATGCCATTGCTTCACTAAAGCCGGAACTGACCGTACATTTAACAAAAGCCGCAGAAAACATTCGCCGCTTCCACGCCGCACAGCTTCCAAAAGAAGTCTGGTATGTTGAAAATACGCCCGGAATTGTTTTGGGACAAAAAACAATCCCTCTCTCTCGTGTCGGCTGTTATGTCCCCGGCGGACGCGCCAGCTACCCATCAACTGTTTTAATGACAGCGCTGCCTGCAAAAGTCGCCGGCGTCTCTGAAATTATTGTTTGCACACCTCCGCGCGCCGACGGAACTGTTCACCCGCTGACATTGGCTGCTTGTAAAATTGCAGGCGTTGACCATGTTTTTAAAACCGGCGGCGCTCAAGCAATTGCCGGCATGGCTTACGGAACAAAAAGCATTCCCCAAGTGGACAAAATTGTCGGTCCCGGCAACGTTTATGTCACTTATGCAAAAATGAAAATCAGAGACTTTGCTGAAATTGATTTTCCGGCAGGACCCAGCGAAGTGTTGATTATCGCCGATGATTTTGCAGATGCGAAAATGACCGCTGCCGACATATTGGCACAGGCTGAACACGACCCGAATTCACCATCCCTATTGATCACGCCATCGGAAAAACTCGGCACAGCTGTTTTAAAAGAAGTCGAAAAGCAGACCAAAGACGCCAAAAGAAAAGAAATTATTGAAAAAGCACTCTCGAATTCCGCGATTTTGATTGCAGAAACGATGAAAGACTGTATTGCTTTTTCAAACAAATACGGACCGGAACACTTGCAAATCATGGTCGATCCGAAAAAAGAGGATGAAATATTAGGTCAAATTAAAAATGCCGGATCCATTTTTATCGGCAATTACGCGCCGGTTCCGGCAGGAGATTATGCCTCCGGAACAAACCACGTCCTTCCAACATCAGGATATGTACGCATCTATTCCGGACTCAATACATCCTATTTCCTGAAATCTGTGACAATTCAAAAAATCAGTAAGCAGGGCTTGGAAGAAATCAAAGACACCGTCATCGTGCTGGCGGAAGAAGAAGGACTTTTTGGGCACGCAGAAGCTGTTCGAAAACGGTTTGAGCCATAAAAACGGTTTAAATTATTGAAGCATGAAAACAGTTTGATGTTGAAGCATGAAAACGATTTAAAATATTAATATGAATTATCAGAAAACATTTTGAACATGAAAACTATAATCATATTAATTATTTTGATAATTATTTTGAAAGTGCCTGATAAAAATCGGAGCTAAGAGAATGATAAATAACCCTCCGGACTTTGAAAAAGTTTCAACCGCACATAAAACGCGTGTATTGGCAGATATGGCCGATGTTTTATTCGATCAGACTTGGGTCACAAAGCAGCCTGACCGCGCTCTTTATGAGATGTACCGTGAAGTCCACCTTTCAGAAAAAGATTTGGAGAATATGAGAAATGCATCACTTCGCTATGATATTACCGTGATTCCGGCAGGCATGTTGGGACCGGAATTTGTAAAAACGGCCGGCCACTATCATCCCCCCTGCTCCTGCCAAGACTGCACGTCATATCCTGAAGTTTATCAAGTGATTCGAGGAACGGCAACCTATCTGCTCCAAAAAGAAGATCTGACGGACTTTATTGTAGTAACGGCAATAGATGGTGAAGTGGTTTTGATCCCGCCGAATTACGGTCATGTGACCGTCAACGCCTCAAATTCAGATCTCGTGATGGCAAATTGGGTTTCAGACGCCTTCCAATCCAACTATGAACCGATTCGAGAAAGGGCAGGTGTTGCGTATTATTTAACAGATGACGGATTTATCAAAAATAAAAATTATGATCAAATCCCGAATCTGAGATACGGAAAACCAAAGAGTTATCCGAAAGTTGATTTGTATTCCGGCGAAGATATGTACGGGCTGATTAACGATTTAGATAAACTGGACTTTTTAAACAACCCCGGTAATTATCAGGATTTGTTTAAAAAACCGTTTTATTGAAAAGGAATATCCTCTTTTCAGTTTTAATTGAAATTTTTAACTTTTCAGCTTTTTGTTTTTTCATTTTGATTTTTTTAACTTTTCATCTTTAACTTTTCAACTTTTCATTGAAACATTTTAATATCGTTGATTCATTTTAAGAAGATATGGCACAAGTGACAGATATCTTTTCAAATATCGGGAAAGGGAATCTTATTCGTTCCCAAACTTTTGTGTCTCTGGCATCCCAATTTGGATTGACAGCCATTGGTTTTTTAAGCACGGTTTATTTTACGCGTCTGGTTGATCCTGCCCTCGTCGGCATTTATTTTTTGTTTTTTTCATATTACACGCTCTTTTATCTGTTTTCTGAAAGCGGCATTGGAGAAGCGAGTGTTAAAATCATAAGTGAGGGGCATCAACAAAATTCCTATTATTCGGCATCAATGACACTTCGATTGATTTATTTGGTTCTTTGTATTATTTGCCTTGCCTTCATGGCAATTTTTTTCCCAAGTGCTGTTCTTATGAATGTGAGCATTTTTTGGTGGGTAATTGCCGCACTCATCATTGATTTCATATACAACAGCCGAATTTATGCTGCTTACGCCGATGGAAAAGTCAACGCTTTTCAAGTGTCATTATTTTTAAATACCGCAGTCCGCTCATTTATTCAAATTATTTTTGTCTATTTAGGATATCATACATTCGGTCTTGAAGGCGGCTTTTTTGCCGGCATGATCGCTGCGGCTCTCTTTGTGCACCGATACAACAGTTTAAAACTCATTCGTTTTTCAAAAAAACAATTGCAGCACCTTTTGAAATACGCCGTTTTAGTTTTCCTTGTGATGAGCTGTTATTTGGTTTATCAAAACATTGATGTTGTAATGATTGGCCATTTCATGAGCGAAACACACGCCGGAATTTATCGCATCATTTATCAGTTCTCAATGCTGGCAGGACTTGCCACAATTTCCATGAAAGCCGTGCTGTATCCGAAATTCAGTGCCTGGAATGAGAAAAAAGAAATAAAAAGCATTACAGAAGGCTTACGCGGCGGAACAACGGTTTCTCTGATGCTGGCAATTCCCATTTTTTTCAGTTTCTTAATCCTCGGGCACGATTTTATTTTCCTTTTTTACGGGAACACATATACCGATGGTGTCACCGCACTCTATTGGCTGTCACTCATTCAGATTGTGACAGTTTTCATGTATCTTCAAGGAATGTGCCTCAACGCCATCAGTCATCCGAAATATGCATTTTTATCCATTGCAGCCGGCATTGTTTCAAACATCATATTAAACCTTTTACTTATCCCAAATTATGGAATGGAAGGCGCCGCCATTGCAACAACCATTTCAATGTCAATAAATGTCGTTTTAGCATTCATATTGCTAAAAAAATCAATCCAAGTCCATTATGATTGGAAATCAGCCGCAAAAATGATCATCGTATCCCTCGTCATGTGCGGATTTTTAATCTTATTCAAACAATTCTTGCCAATAACAAATGTTGCGCTGCTTTTAATTGCGTTTACCGTTGGCGGTCTTCTTTACGGTTTCATTATGCTGATTGTTGACAAAAATGTTCGAAATGAAGTTTTTGGGATGGCAAGAACCTTTGGCATTAAGATTCCAAAAGATTGGTAAAAATAAATAAAGAAATCAAAATCCGTTGGCGTTAAAACCCCAAATGGTAAAAACAACTCAGTATGATTTTTCAACATTTACTTCGCTGCCGGAGTCAAAAATTTACAAGTGGATTTTTAAAATGTTTAACTTTCTTCTCCAAACTCGGCTTCATATTTTTCTTTCAGCTCACGGCGCAATAATTTCCATCCGTTGACACGCGGCAGCTCGGCAACAGTGATGATTTGACGCGGTACTTTATATCCTGAAAGATGTGCTTTTGCAAAGGTTTCCAAATCTTTTGATTTGTCAATTCCGTTTTTCCAAATAACTGCTGCAATCGATATTTCGCCGCGATGGGGATGGTTGATGCCAAAAACAGCGACATCTTGGACATCGGGATGTTTAAATAAAACATTTTCAACTTCGGTAGGATAAATTTTCCATCCCGACATGACAATCATGTCTTTTTTGCGATCCGTTATGCATAGGCGTTCATCTTTGTCAAGATAGCCAATATCTCCTGTCAAAAACCAGCCGTCTTCTAAAAATGATTTTTTTGTCTCATCCGGCATTCCATAGTAGCCTTTTGCAACGGCGGGTCCGCGAAGGGCGATTTCGCCGTTTTCTCCCGATTTCAGTTCCACAGACGGATCATTTTCGTCAACAATTTTGACTTCCGAAAAACAAACCGGATGACCGACACTTTGGAATTTGTCGGCGGTTTCATAATCCACCGGACGAATGACAG
>WRNK01000116.1 GCA_009776675.1 Methanimicrococcus sp. | reverse complement strand
CACCGCGCGGCACAGAAAGACATAAAGAATTTCTTGCAAAAGAAGGAATCGACCCCCGCCGACCGCTTGCCGATCATCTGTGTGCCGATATACCAAAAAACGCTTGCGTGATTGCGTATAACATGGCTTTTGAAAAAGGGCGAATTAAGGAGCTTGCAGCACTTTTTCCTGACTTGTCCGATCATTTGATGAGCATACACGACAACATGATTGACCTGATAATACCGTTTCAATCCGGTGCATATTACTGCAAAGAAATGGGCGGCTCATATTCCATCAAATCGGTATTGCCTGCCCTATGCCCCAACGATCCGAAATTGGATTATAACGCTTTAAACCTGATTCACAATGGCAGCGATGCGATGAACGCCTACGCAGCATTGGTGAACAAGTCGCCTGAGGAGATCGCCAAAATCCGTGCGGCGTTGCTTGCTTATTGCCGCTTGGATACACTTGCGATGGTAAAAATTTTGGAAAAACTCTATGATGTTGCAGGGAAATGATATGAGGCAGCGAGTTCATTTTTACTCCAAGCAGCGACCCTTTGATCATCTGCTTGGAAAAAGTGAGCAGGAAAATTGAATGTATAAAACACTCAAAAATCCCGCTTGCTGTAAAATGAAAGTGATGCCTTATACGACAAAAGCATGATTCCAAGCCAGACAACCATAACAAAGATGACCGTCACAATTGGATTTGCTGCAAACCATTCAAAGAGAACGCTGACCTGTTTTATTGAATTTTCCAGAAAATTGAAAAATACAAAAACCAACAAAAATAAGCCGAAAAACGGCAAATACGCTAAAATTTTGGCTTTCATATACCCAAGTTTGAAAAAAATCGGAAGCTGAACCGCCTGTAAACCACTGTAAACCAAAAATATAATCAAAATTGCAGCCAAAGATTCCCAAGCATTGAAATCTTTTTGCATAACCGTCAATGCCGCAAAAGCAAAAAGGCAAGCAAACAATCCTGAGCAGATATCAACAATGAGCGCAAATAAATATCGGCCTAAAACAACCGTTCTTCGATTGATGGAAAGAGTGGGATATAAGGCGTCAATGTTGTTTTTTTCGCCTATGGCAAAAGGATAGGCAGCAAGCAGCGCGGCAAACACCATAACGACAGAGACGACGATTGTACTCACACCTGTACTGAGAATCACAATAAGTGCAACTACTGCAAATAAAATCAAACTGTTTTTGAGATACGACTTAACCGTCAAAAAATCCAGCCGAACAAAAGACAAAGCCTTATTCATACAATTCCCCCTCCTTGCTCATATAAATGATAATTTCGTCAAGCGTAATCGGTTCAATAAGCAAATTTTTAAACTTGCCGATATTTGCCGACTCTGTCATTCCGTCAAAACCTGTGCTGTGTTCCCGAAGACCCATAATCATCTTTTTTTGATCGGAAGTGATATCAGACAGACCGCCTTTGACCAAAACGTATTTTTCAAGCAAATCTTCTTTTGGGCCGCTGTAAACAATGCGTCCGTTCAGTATAAAAGTAATATAATCGGCAATTTTTTCAAGGTCTTCCGTGATGTGGGTTGAAAACAAAATGCTTTTTTCATCTGTGACAAAATCACTCAGCATACTGCAAAGCTCATCTCGGGTCACGGGATCAAGCCCGCTTGTCGGCTCATCAAGGATAAGCAGCTTTGCCTCATGAGAAAGAGCAACGGCAATCATCAGCTTGACTTTCATGCCGCGTGACAGCTCTTTAACCTTTTTCTTTTTTTCAATACCAAACTTTTGGAGCAGCTCAGCATATGTTTTGCTGTCCCACTTGCGATAAAAAAGCGACACTGCGGCTTCGACGTCCGCCATCGTCCAGTCATCCACATAAAGCGGCGAATCCGTGACAACGCCGATTTGCTCATTCATCAAATCTGCCTTGCTGTCCTGTCCGAACAATTTGATCTCGCCGGATTGGTAATTAATCATATTCAAAATGGATTTTATTGTCGTTGTTTTGCCGGCGCCGTTTGGACCGATAAATCCCATAATGTAACCTTTGGGAATATCAAAAGAAACGTCCGCCAGTGAAAAATTGCCATAACTTTTGTTAAGGCTGCGCACTTCTAATATATTATTCATAGTCATCCTCCTTATAGAGTGTGTTGAGCATTTTTCCGGTACTTTTCAGCATCTTTAAAAGCAGCGTAAGTAATCCAAACTTCAAGGCAATCACAACGATTGCGAGAATAACAATGGGTAAAAATTCCACACTTTCGCTTCCTGTAAATACATTATTCATAATCATCACCATCTTCCTTGAATAAGACATCCAGCATTTCGATCACTTCTTCTTTTCCAACCCTGCCGGATTTTGCGGCAGTAATGGCGTCGGTCAGACCGCGCTCAATTTTGCAAAGCGCGTTTTCCCGTGCCATTTCTTTATTTTGGGGCAGAACATAGAAGCCCTTGCCTTGGACACTGACGATAAAGCCCTCTTCTTCCAATTCGTTGTATGCCCGCGTCGTTGTAATAACGCTGATTTTCAAATCTTTTGCAAGCTGACGGATAGAAGGGAGCAAATCGTCTTCCAAAAGTTCATCGGAAAAAATCGCTTCCTTGACCTGTGATTTTATTTGCTCGTATATTGGGATCCCTGAACGATTCGATACAATAATTTTCAAATTTTCACCGCCGTGCATATACAGACATATACAGTATAATCACTAAGTTCAGAATAGACAGATTGATATATTAAGTTTTTGGTTGAAAATTTGTAAAAATTTATTTTTCACTTGGCTTTATACACAAATTGATTACTTTTTACACAAGTCCTTAGCTTTGCACGAAAAATAATTCATATGCATGAAACACTTTATTGAGTGAGGAGTGGAATTAATGAATCAATATCCACTTCAATTAAAAACGTCGGGTTTCTCCCGTGTTTATTTTTAAAGTGAACATATTTTTTTAAAATACGATTTGTATATGCGGTAATTTTTTTTAGCTCTTGAGGTAAAATTACAGCAGGGTTCGATGTGTTGTTGTAAACAACGTGGCTGTATACGTATTTATCTGTAGCAACGCATAGATTTTTAATTAAAAACGCATTCTATCTGCCTTTAAAATCACAAATATGAATGTTTTCACATACCCCTTTCTCTTTAAGTATTTTTTTTCTTCTGTTCTAATACTTTTTGTATTCTGTTGTAAGGGGTACCATATAATAGAAATTGCCAACGGGTTCGTATTTGACACAAAGAAAAGGGCGATAACCGATTGTTCCATCAGCATATTCTTTATTGAATTTGATATTATCGTCTTTTAAATCTGCAAAATAATCCTGAGTTAAACAGTAGAAGTTCCCAACCTGCATAAAGAATCAATCATCCTCAAAAAATCTAAAGAATAGTCAGATTGGGTATACGAATTATGTATACAGATTGTAATAAAAATGATAGCCGGCTATTATTTATTCTCCTTTCCGGCAATCGGAGTTATTATAAACGGCTTTATTTATTTCGCCCTGCATACCGATTAGCAGGGTTATTTTCCCATAAATGATTTACATTTATAGTACTTAATCAAAAGTACTCATGCTACCTATATAAAATTATTTATCGTTTCGAGAAGCATTGAAAATGTGCGGGCGACCATATAACAAATGTGCGGCATAAAATTTTTACATCTCAAACATTTACCAAATAAGCGGAATGATTCTATACTTTACCTTTTTCTTATAATCCTCATACCCTTCCAGTTCATCGATAAGCATTTTTTCTTCGCCGACACTTCTCGCGGCAAGCAAAATGGTAAGCAGCACCCCAAAAGCCAAACCAAACAAAGAACCCATAAGCAAAGGCGCGCCGATAAAAAGAAAAGCGGCTCCCAAATACATCGGATGCCGGACAAGACCGTAAACGCCGGTCGTCACCACTTGATGCTTGCGCTCCTCTTGTATTCTGACAAGCCCCGAAAGATAAGGATTGTCCATATATGACCGCAAAAACAAAACCGCCGAAGGAATTAAGAAAATGCCGCCCACGACTTTTGCCCAAAGAGGGAAAAGCGGCGTCCATCCAAAACGCTCGGCGTCAAGAGGCATGATAACAATCCATCCCATAAATCCAATCACAAGAAGCAGCACAACAAAAACATCCCATTTCTTTTGTCCTTGGCTGCCCGGCATTTTGTATCTTTCGGCAAGAAGAGACGGATTTTTGATGTACAAATAAATGATAGAAACCACGCAAAGAGCAATAAGCCACAAAGAAAAGATCAGTCCTTCAATCCACAGCCAATTTCCGGCAAAAAAAAGCAGCAGCGCGGGAAAAAGCAAAATCCACACGAAAGTAAACAGCAGTTTGGCAATCGACATTTTATCTGACATAAAAACACCTCACTTTTAACGATTTGTTTCTAAAAACTCATATCCCAATGCAGAATATTTTTTTGAATTATGATGTCATCCGATAAAAAACAGTCTTGGAAAAGAAATCGGATCGTTTTCCAATTACAATTCTTCTTGAACAATAGCCCCTTCGGGTTCTGTTTCTTTAAAGATTTGCCCTTCAAAACGATAAATTTTGGCACCGTATTTCCAAGACATCGGCGTGAGTCCTGCTTTAATGCAAGTCTGGGATAAAAATTCAATGGTATCCCATCTGTTTTCTGTGGCAACTTGCGGCAAAAGAACGCCGCGCCTTTCGCCGTATTCTGCAATAAGGCCGTGCTTTCCGATTTCAATCATAGAAGCGTATTTTGTAAAATTGCCTTCCAAAGGTTCGGGAAGTGTTAAAGCCGTCACTTCGACGCATAATTTTTTGAAATCTTTTGCCTCAATCGGAAAAAAACGGG
>WRNK01000115.1 GCA_009776675.1 Methanimicrococcus sp. | reverse complement strand
AAACTGTGCATTTTTTGTAACGGTTGGCAAACTTTCTGCCGTACTTTCACGAATGCCGTAAAGTCTTGAAATGACACGAATCACGTTGCCGTCGACAACTGCTTTTGGTTGATCAAATGCCAATGATGAAATGCTGGCGGCAGTATAAGGGCCAATCCCCGGAAGTTTTAATAAGCCGTCATAGGTGCCCGGGAAAACCCCACCGTTATTCTTGACCAAATATTGAGCGCATTCGTGCATTTTTTTTGCACGCGTATAGTAGCCCAATCCTTGCCACATGAATAAAACATCTTCAATATCTGCATTTGCAAGGGACTTGATGTTTGGAAACTTTTCAAGAAAACGATGAAAATAGGGAATAACCGTTTTGACTGTCGTTTGCTGAAGCATGATTTCTGAAACCCAAACGAAGTAGGGATTTGGATGAACACCGCGTGTTCTCCAGGGAAGATTTCGACCGCAGGCGTCATACCACTCCAACAATTTAAGCGGCAAGACCGAATCCCAAGAGTCGCTTGAATCGGAATACGAAAAATCGGGTGATTTTTTTGCTTTTGCCATTGTTTCCTCAAAAATGCCTGAAAATAAAAAGAAATGAAGAGAATGAAGAGAATGAAGGAGATGAATAAAGTGAAAGGAATGAAGAGAACAAAGTTTCAGTAAAACGGCTCTTCATACATATCATTCAAAAAATTTCAATAAAACGGCTCTTCATAATATCGTTCAAAAAGCTTCGGACAGATGTTTTTCAATGTTTCGGGGTCATCTTCATCCCAGTTCAATTCGATTTCCAGGATTTGAAAATCGTCTTCGTAAGAGTCGATGACGTCATAAAAGTCCTCTTTTTCCGTGACTTGTTCATAAGCATCCAAACCGGCATAAAGGATTTCTTCGTTTTCGGGAAAATCTGTTTCATTCATTTTTTCAAAAACGTTGATTAAAGAATCGGGATTTTTAAGGGCGCTTTCATAAACATCTTTTCCCTTAGAAATGAGCCAAGCTCTGAAATAGTCAAACGAATCATCGGACATACCGTCACAAACAATGTAGCCTGCCGCCCATAAATTAGGATTGTAAGACTTTTCCAAAAATTTGTCTAAACGGTAATCGAATCCTAAAATTTCTTCAACAGATTTGGAAGATAAAAGTTCCACCAGGTGATCCAATTGGTCTTGAGGATCGTCGGATTTTGTTTCCTCAATAAGATCCCAAAATACTTCTTCGGACATGAATTGGGATCGAGATTTGTTTGTTTTTGCCATAATAATTCACCTCACTCTGCCGCAAAATTATTGAGCTGAGATGATTTTTTTGAAATCGTCATCATTCCATAAAGATTCATAATCGATATCTTCAATCGCCCATTGACGCATTTCTTCGTCGTCAGCGATTGATTTTTGAAGGTATTCCAAAGATTTTTGTTTTTCGCCGGAGACGGCAAAAATGCCGCCGATTCTAAACCAATTGCTTGGAAGGTCGGGAATTAATTTCAAAGCCATATTAAAAGCCTCTTTTGCATCTTGAGTTTGGTTGATTTTTAATAACAGATGACCTTTGTCATACCAAGCTTCTTTGTTTGTCGGATCGATTTGAATGACCAAATCAAAGGAACGAATGGCTTCATCATATTTTTCCATTTGGACTTCTGCCAACGCTTTATTATAAGCAGCCTCAAGGTTTTTGTTATCTATCTCAAGTAACCTCTCATAAATTTGAGCGGCCTCTTCAAATCTTTTCAATTGAAGAAAAGCGGTTGCCTTGTTGTAAAGGGCATCCGTATTTTCATGATCGGCTTCATAAGCCATTTCATAACTTTCAACAGCGTCATTAAACAAACCAAGTTCAGCTTGAATGACACCTTTGTTGTAATAAGCGTCACTGTCTTTTGGGTTTAATCGGACAGCCATATCGTAAGCATCCATGGCTTCGTAAGAGCGGTTTAAAGAATGCAATGTCAGTCCCTTGTTATACCAAGCGTCCCCGTTTTCAGGCTCTTGTTCAATGATTTTTTCATAATATTCGAGTGCCTTCTCACGCTCGGAAAGAGCATGCAAAAGAATACCTTCATCGACTTTTGTTTCATCACCGGTATTTGCAGGACCATATGCTTTGCCGCTGCTGTAAACAACATCTTCTTGTTTTTTTTCTTGATGATCTGCCATTTTTAAAACTCCGAATAAGAAATGATTGGAAAGGATTTGAAAAGATTTTAAAAAATTTTAAAAAATTTAAAATGAAAATTTAAAGAAATTGTAAATTCTCAATTCAATGCAACCTTTTAATTCTTTTGGCTCCCCAAAAGATTATTTTGACAAGGATAGCATACGATTTTTCTAAAAAGAACAATCAGTCAGAAACATCATTTATATATCACATTAATAAAGACCGAAACATCATTTATATATCACATTAATAAAACGGGGGTACCGTTTTCAAAATCATCAAACGCTTTTGGGGAAAAATGTACCCCGTTTTTGAATCGCTTCAAGAAAAGGGATGTTTCAAGTTTAAAACAAAACAACCCCTCAAAACAATCGCCTCAAAAACAAAACAAAATCCCTCAAAACTCTTTTTCCAAAAACATCCAAACCCCCTCAAATTTTGTTTTCAGTAGCGCAGCGGATGAAAGCAAAATTTGAGCGTTTTCAAAAAAAAATGTTGTTTTATGATTTCTGCCACCGCCTTTAATGTTTCTGTTTTTGGGACTGCTGCCACTGCCTATAACTTAAAACAAAAAAACGGTTTTGCACTTTTTTATTTTATTATTTTTGGGTCGAAGCCGTTCGATTCAGCCGCCTTGGGGCGACTGATCGAACGGGTGGTTGATTCGGGTTTCGTGGTGCAAAAAAATCCGAAACATCATTTTTGTATCACATCAATAAAACCGAGACATCATTTTTGTATCACATCAATAAAACCGAAACATCATTTTTGTATCACATTAATAAAAATGGGGGTACCCGTTTCCCAAAATCAACAAAATGCTTTGGGAAAAAATGTACCCCCATTTTTTAATCACCTTTTAAGAAAAGGATGTTTCGGATAAAAAACAAGAAAGGAAAAAGGTTATAATTAACCATAACTATTTAAAAATAAACTGCTTAAAAAAGGAAAGGAACAAAAAAGACAATGGGAATAACAAAGCACTCTGATGTTCTCACCACGCTCCTTTTTTATTTTTTGATTTTTAAAAATTTGAGGATGAATCATGACAAAAATTGGTATTTTGGCTTGTAAAATGCTTCAGGATGAAATTGTTTATTTGATCCAAAATGATCCGGACATTCATGATATTGTTGTTGTTGAAAACGGTGAGCATTCCGAGTTTGTTGAAAAATTGGATAAATTTAACATTTCCTACAAATTGATCCCATCCATTGATGATGTTTTGGATATTGACCCGTCTGATGAATCTGATTCATTTTCACTTGTTGTTTGGAATTTGCAGCTCGGTCTTCACGAATTTCCCAAAAAATTAAAAGAAGAGGTTTATAATTGCGTTGAAGTATTTGCTAAAAAAGTAAACGGCATTTATGTGCTGTATGGCTTATGCGGCAATGTGCTTGGTAAAATTGAAAGCGATTTCAAATCTCTTTGTCCGGCTTGTCCTGTTGTTATTTTAAGAGACAATGACGGCGAGATTGTGGATGACTGCATCGGCGCAACAATCGGTGGTCGTCGCGCTTATCTCAGTTTGCTGAAAAGTTTTAAAGGGGTCGGTACCTTTATTTTCACGCCGATGTATTCGGCATCGATTGATGAATTTTTTGGGTATACCCGGCGGCAGCATACGTTTACGGAAGAGCAAATTGTTGAAATGAACAGATATATGTTAAAAGCAGCCAATTACAAACGCGTGGCCAATTTAGAAACCGGACTGCATTTCAATGAAAATACTGAAGAAAAACTGCAAAAATTTGCGACTAAATACGAATTGGAAATTATCCAACTCAGCGGCGGCAATCAAGAAATATTTTGGAATTGCTATGAAAAATTAAAATCAATGGTTTGATTTTCAGCTTGCTTAAATGGTTTGATTTTTGACTTGCTTAAATGGTTTGATTTTTGACTTGCTTAAATGGTTTGATTTTTGACTTGCTTAAATGGTTTGATTTTTGACTTGCTTAAAATGGTTTGATTTTTGACTTGTTTAAAATGGTTTGATTTTTGACTTGCTTAAAATGGTTTGATTTTTGACTTGTTTTTTGCTTTCTTTTTGAAAAATTGCTTTTCCTTTCTCGCCATGACCCAAGTTTTATTTACCTTAAAACCGATTTATTCTTACATCTTTTCATATTATTTTATTTTCGGATATGGTTTTTAAAATTTTGAAGTCGATAGATAAAAAATTAAACGAATATTTTGAGGATAAATCATGGCAAAAATTGGTATTTTAGCGTGTAAAATGCTTCAAGATGAAATTATTTATTTGATCCAAAATGATCCGGAAATTCATGATATCATTGTTATTGAAAATGGAGAGCATCCCGAATTTATTGAAAAGATGGAAAAATGCAATCTTCCATACACACTGATTTCATCCATTGATGATGTGCCAGACATTGATCCATCCGATGACTCCGATTCGCTTTCGTTTATTGTTTGGAATTTGCAGCTTGGCCTTCACGAATTTCCAAAAAAATTAAAAGCAGAGGTTTACAAATGTACCGAAACATTTGCCAAAAAGGTAAACGGCATCTATTTGCTGTACGGCTTATGCGGCAATGTGCTTGGTCAAATCGAAAGCGATTTCCAGTCGCTTTGTCCAACTTGTCCGGTTGTTATTTTAAGAGACAACGACGGCGAAATTGTGGATGACTGCATCGGCGCAACAATCGGCGGTCGCCGTGCTTATCTC
>WRNK01000114.1 GCA_009776675.1 Methanimicrococcus sp. | reverse complement strand
CAAGTAATCTTTCACTTGTTCATCAGTTACGGATTGAGGATTGTTTGGATTAATTTGTGGTTTATGCTGATCTATGCCGATAATGTTATGAATGCCGGCATCAAACATTCTGTCAACAATTGCCTCTTGGCGCAATCTGTTTGTTTCGCCGTCTTGCCCGATTAAATAGGCTTGAATTTCGCGTTCCAGATACGATAAATCCTCATTGGAATCCAAATTTGACCGTATCATCGGCGGCGTCATGTGGTCAACGATTAAGGCGTTTCCACGGTATTCTGCCGTCAATCCTTCACCGACATTTGCAACGATGTAAGGATAAATGCTGGGCAAATCTTTAAGCAGCAGGGGAGCAAGATCATCTCTTGCACTTAATCCGTACGGTTCGCCCGGCAACCATTCATGTGTGCCGTGTGTTCCAAAATTGATAATGGCATCAGCTTCAAATTCATAATTCAGCCACAAATAATAAGCAACATATTGGTGCGTCGGCGGAAGGTCGCCACTGTGATAAGAAGCGGCTTTTTCGGTTGCCAAAGCTCTGTCCGGCTGCGGCGTCAGCCACACATTTCCGAAACGAACGGCAGGGATAACAATAAATCGATATCCATTTTCATCTTCCCAAATCATACCGCTTTGATCTTTGTCTAATTTTTTAGAATAGTTCCAAGGCTCGCCCCATTCACTGATAATGCTTTGTTTAATGGTTTCATTTTCAATTCCGTCAAACCACACTTTGTATGTTTCAACCGGCAGGAGCGTTGCACCCCACCAATCATCATCCGAAACAGCACCTCTTTCTTTGACCAAAGTATCTAAAACACCGGGCGCATAAGAGCCGACATTAATTCCTTGGTTCAAGATCAAATCCAAAAGAGTATCTTCTGTCAACTCATTTTCATTAATCGGCAAATCATCAAAAGAAACTGTGTATCCGGCATTCATCATTTCTCTTAAAATGCCGCCATTGCCAGACACATCGCCGCCAAGGCTTCTCATAACATTCAAGTAATTTGCACCGATGTTGTCTTTTCCGGGCGGGTAGTTGTAATAAATGATGGCAATATTTTTGTCAGCATTGGGCTTTTGTTTCAATATCGCCCATTTAATCGCGCGGTTTGCCAGCCAATCTTTTTGTTCCTGATAAGTTTTGGGACCGTCTTCTTCAACATTTCCAAGAATAATGAAATCTGTCATACCATCCCTGTTTGGTGAAACCGTTTCATAAATTAACATATCTTTTGGAATGCCTTTTGTTGAAGATCCGGTTGAGGCGATCACCGCTTTTATGACTGTGACATTTAATTCTTCCAGCCATTCAATGCCTGCATCGTAATCCCAATAGCTGAGAGCAAAACCTTTAAGCGAAATCGCAGATCCGATGAGCACTTCGCCGTTTTTGGAAAAATATTTCATCAATGGATTGGCAGCCCCCGTATCTGAATAGATATCAAAACCTGCAATAACATTGACATTTTTGCTTTCAAGATCCTCAATTAACTCATTAATAATTTCAATGCGACCATCATTGAAATAGGATGTGTGGAACCATATGCCGACAGTCGGTCGGCTCGCATCATAATTATAATCATTCAAATAATCATCCAATGTCTCATAGTATTTTTGTGCCAATCCCGGATGATAAATTCCGTAAAGCAGCCCCGCTTTTTTTAATACCCAATCCTTTGTTATTTGAGTTGTTGCATTTTCTTTTTCATATTTTTGTGCGGCAAAAATTAAAACTTGGGGGCTGACCTCACCCATTGTTCTTGTTGCTTTATATTCATTATCAATTTCTATTGCATAATCCGGACTGAGACTGCTAAACATATACACAGGAGTCACTCCGGCATTAGCAATCGTTTCCAATTTATTTTCAGATGCGGTAATGTTTGAATCAATTCTATCGAGATATGTCGTTGTAATCATGTTAATGATAATAAAATCCTGATCTCTAAAGCCGCCGCTGTTTCCGAAATCAACAATTGATTTTTGCCCGTCGTCTGACCAATAATCTTTTAAAAAGGTGACATTCATAAAAGATGAATATTGGTTAATCATGCCCCATCTTTCTTGACCGGTAAAGCCAAGATATACCAATTTTATTTTGTTTTGTTCCCAAACGTCAACGATTGTGCTAAATTCTCCTGTTTTTTTATTTTTTGCCTCTGCAAGAAACATCAACATGTTTTCAGCATAATCTTGTTGAATGATTTTGTATTGGTCCGGCTCATCTTCTGAATAAGTGCTTGCATCTTCATACATTGCAAAAAATATTTCAACCGTATCTTTTGGGTATGCTGTGCTTGTTGTTAAATCGGCGTTATCTCTGAAATCAAAAAAGTCCGGAACATATGTCGATCCGGCATAATCATTGGCAACAGAGACGAGTATTACACCACTGTCATGAGCTGCCTCTAAAGCATCCAAATCTCCAAATAAGTCATAAATTGTCATATCAACAATAACAATATCAAATGTTGTTAAATCATAATCATCTAAGTCATTTTGATATCCTGTCATCCAATCAATGAGAATTGTATGAATTGAAAAATCATCTTTGTAGTGCATTTGATCGTACATATCCGAGTTGATATGAATCATTTGGGCTCCCACGTATCCGATATACAAAACATCAATTTTGTCGTTTGTTCCTTGAATCGGAGCGGCAGAAACAGTCGGGATGATCGGAATCATCGGAAAAAGAAGTAGTAACAGAACAAAAAATATGTTTATTTTTTTGAATGAAATCATTATTTTATCTCCAAACTTTTTGTTTAATTTGATTTTTTTCTTCGCTTCTTTTTTATTTTAAAAACGAATGCTGCGTTTATTGAATATGATAAATTTTTAACAGATATTTGTCTGTTTTAATTACATATGTTAGCCAAATAGATATATTCAAAAAAAAGAGAGGAGTTTTTCCCCCTATCTTTTTTCGTTTGAGTGGGTTTGTTTGTCCATTCTGTTTGGATTGGACGGTTTGTTTTTCAGTTCGTTTGAATTTGAACGGGTTGTTTAATTTCGCTCATTTAAATTTGAACGGGTTGTTTAATTTCGCTCATTTAAATTTGAACGATTTGTTTATTCCGCTCATTTTAATTTGAACGGTTTGTTTAATTTCGCTCATTTAAATTTGAACGATTTGTTTATTCCATTCATTTTAATTTGAGCAGTTTGTTTTTCAGTTCGTGAATTTGAGTGATTTGTTTAATTCTCGGTTGAATTTGAAAAATCCAAAGAACCGTTTTCCGGAACATAAATCACGCGCCCGTCTTCCAGGCGATAAGCCGTTCCGAGAACATCGCCTATCCCGCCACCGATTTGGTCTTCAGAGCTGATCTCAAAAATTTCAATTGTGTCGTTCATTTTTTGGATTATCTGCATGTTTGGCTGTCCCGGGTTTTTGACAATAGTGACGTCACTGTCTGTCAATAATTCCGCAATGTTAAATGATATGACAAGTGCAACAAGCAAAGCGACTGAAAAGACCATAGCAACGTCAAAAACGTTTGCAACGCTATTCATCGGACTTCCGGGGTCATTTTCCGTAAATGAACCGCGTCTTCTTTGGGAACGGCGTCTCATGCTTCTCCCTCCAAAGCATCAATCAAATCATCTATATCTCTTGAATCTTGCCAATACCATCTGTTTCGGACGGTTGTTAAACAAAAGCCAATGCCGGCCGCAAATAAACCGACAACTGTTGTTGCAAAGGCAATGACTAAGTTTGTCGCCAATGCTTCAATATTGCCGCTTGTAAGCCCGATGAGTGCCGGACCCAAGGGAATGAGTGTTCCCATTAAACCCAGCATCGGACCGATTGTTGTAATAATTCTTGTTTTTTCAACACGTTTCATCATCTTGTTTTCAATAGAATCTGCAAGTCTTACCACACTTTTGATATTGCCTTGTTCAATATAACCGGCAGCAGATAACGCAAAAGAAGACACATATTGCGTTTGCTTTTCTAATGTTCTCCATGCAATTGCAGTTTCATTATTTTTGTTTTCACTTTTCGACGACATTATTTTATTCGTATGCCCGATGACTTTGTCCAACTCTTCGGGATTTCGATTGCGTCTTGTGTATTCTGTAATAAATTCTCCTGCTAATATGAGCGATATGATCACCAAAATAATCAACAAAATCATTACCGGATACAATAATGAGTTTGAAAAGATATAGGTAATATATGAAACGGTTGATCCGAAATCAGATAATAAAGCCATTTTATTTCTCCATTTTTCATTTTGTTAAAATTTTAAAATTATTATTTTTGGATTGAAGTGTCATTCCTTTCTGTAATTCTTGTCAGGACAGCACCCAAAAAAACGATTACTATAGATATCAAAAAAATAACGAATTCAGAAAATCCAAGCGGTGTTGATGCCATGACTTGCATCGCTCCGGCTTGAATATATGCCGGAATGATGATTGCAGCAATAAGATAGAATAAGCCGATAAAAACCATCAGCGCACCCAGTGAATCCGGCGTCCCGTCAAAGCGTATATGAAGCAAACGACTTATCTTTCCGATATTCCTCATGACGAGGGTTGAAGCGATGATTGAAATTGCAAAAACCAATCCGACTGCAAATCCAATGTACGTTCCTGCTGTTTCAACAACTGTTGACAAACTGACACACGAAAGTAAAAGAGCGCTCATGCAAACAGGGCACGGTACGACCAAAATCAAAAAAGTTTTTTTAGAAACATCACAGCCTGCATGCCATTTTTTCATAGTTTGGATTCCGCCAAACAATAGGAGTAAAGCAAGTGCGATATGAACGGCAACAGCGTATGGTGAACTCATAAAAGTGGTCACGTCAATGGTATCCATAAAATAGCCGGCAACTGTTGCG
>WRNK01000113.1 GCA_009776675.1 Methanimicrococcus sp. | reverse complement strand
CATCCGCTTTTATCAAATCAATAACCTGGGGTACCTCTTTCAAAATCAACAAACAATATTCGATAAAAATGTACCGTACCCTAACCCCGAATTATTATAAAAAAGATGTTTCGTTTAAAACGAGGAAAGATAAAATGGGAATAACAGCCTTAGAAAAAAAACAGCTCAATTTCATTGCCGAAATCAAGCAAAAAATACGAAAAGCACAATATGAAGCAATGCAAACCGTAAATGTGCAGCTTGTCTGCCTTTATTGGGAAATTGGAAAAGCGATTGCTGAAAAGCAACAGGAAGGCTGGGGCAAAGCAGTTGTGTCCACGCTGTCAAAAGAGCTGCAAAAGGAATTTCCCGGAGTGGGAGGGTTTTCTGTAACGAATTTATGGCTAATGGCTCAATTTTATACAGAATATCACGATGTTGAAAATCTCCAACCATTGGTTGGAGAAATTAGCTGGACAAAGCAAATCGTTATCCTTACCCGTTGCAAAGACAATCTTGAAAGACAATTTTACATTCAGGCAACAAAAAAGTTCGGTTGGACAAAAAATGTGCTTATCCACCATATAGAAGGCAAAAGTTATGAAAAATACCTGCTCAATCAAACCAATTTTGAACAAACTTTGCCTGAAAACATCAAAAGTCAGGCAATTTTAGCCGTAAAGGATGAATATACTTTTGATTTTCTCAATCTTGGTGAAGAACATTCTGAAAATCAACTTGAAATTGCGTTGGTCAATAACATTCGGGCATTTTTGCTTGAAATGAATTTTCAATTTGCCTTTGTGGGTCATCAATTTCAGGTACAAGTCGATGACAAAGAATACTTTATAGATTTGCTGCTCTACCATCGGCAATTGCAATGTCTTGTGGCGATTGATCTGAAAGTAGGTGAATTTATGCCCGAACATAAGGGAAAAATGGCGTTTTACCTCTCCATTTTAAACGACAAAGTGAAACTACCCAACGAAAATGATTCGATCGGCATCATCATCTGCAAAGAGAAAAACCGCACCGTGGTTGAGTATTCTCTAAAAACAAGCAATATGCCTATCGGCGTGGCGACTTACACCACCACCTCAAAATTGCCTGAGAAATATCAAAACGTTCTACCCGACAGCGAAACAATTATTAAAAAATTGGAAAATTATTTTGAAGAATAAAAAAGGATACAAAGAAGTGACCAAAGCATTTGTTTTCTCTTCTAAGCTCTTATTTTTTGACAGCGATTGATCAAACGAGAATTGAATTGGGTTTCATGATCGACTTTGATGAAAAAGAAATGAATCCAAAAAAAGAATTTAATCCCCTGTTTTTTTCTCTTCTTTTTCTTTCTTCAGCTCATTTGCCAACTTTCTGATACTTTCCGATATTTGAAATTCGTTTGCTCCCCAATGAACAATAACGCCGGTCTGTCCGTTGATTTGAACAATTTTTCCGGAGTTTTCGGATTTGCAGCACCGCATGATAAACGGCATGGACGGCTTCATCATCGCTGAACGCATTGGGCACAAATCAACAAATTCGTAAGACAGATGCGGATAAAGGGTTTCAAAAACTTGGCGGGATGTGTCGCATCCGATGAGCACGCTGTTGTTTTCTTCGATTTTATCGGTGTCCAAAAATTTGCCTTTTAAACCGGAAGCATGGCACGGGTAAACGGTTTTTTCGCCCTGATAAACTGATATGTCCACCGCTTTTTCAACAAACCGAATTTCCAAATCCCCGAAAAGATGACTTTGGTCTAACCTGCGTATGCAATCAATAAGCCATGGCGGATTTGGCGGAAAAATATCAATCACTTCAATCTCCGAAATGACTGACAAGTCGGGGTCTTTGACGAATGTGATATGGCGGTCAATGCCGGTGAACAAAACGGTTGTTACTTTTTTATCTCTTTTTTTGTTTTCACGCGCGCAAACTTCAGCCGCCTTTTCAATCAAAAATGTTCGATTTTTGATATTGACAATGTCATCGTAAGAAACAATTTCATCGGCGGATGCAAGAAGCTTGGAGGAAGTGATCTGTCTTAAAAAACCGGAACCCTCGTGCCAAACTTGATATAAGCAATATTCGTCCGCATTTTTTTCCAAAACGTATTGAGATAAAAAATAAATAGAAGAGGCATCAGGCGAGAAGGTGCCTGATTGTTGGAACCCGATATGTTTGTATTCTTGCGGAAAAATCATAAAATCCCATCCCTTTTGTTTATTCAATCAAAATAGATGGATGTATAAAAAGATTACAGAACGAAAAATGATGAAACGCGGAAAGGATGATTTTTAAAAAATCGAAAAAGGAAAAAGAAAAAGGAAAAAGAAAAATCTGAAAAATTCAGATTTAACTTAATGTGATTGATCAATGAGATCGGGTTTTAATTCCTTCAAGGCGAGGGCGACTAAAATTTGTGTCACAGGAATTGTGACGAAAAGACCTAATCCTAAAAGAATCGCCCCGATCAAATTAAGAATTAGGCAAACCACAATTAAAATAAATGTGATCAGGAAGTTGTCCTTTGCAATATTGAAACTTTCCGTAATCGCATACATCAGATTTTTTGAAGGCACCATAATGTAAATGTAGATCGCGAAAGTTAAGAAAAATGCAGCAACAAAAACAATAATCGGATAAAAAAGAAGAAGAATAAAACCTATGAACGGAATCATGCCTATTATATTCAAAATAATGAAAGGGATTAATACAACAGCAGCAAAAATCAAACTTCTGATGTAACCGTGCAATGAATTGAATGAGTAAAAGACATCTTTGATTTCAACTATGTCATCCCGTGCTCCTTTGATTGCCATATAAATAAGGCCAAAACAAAGGGGAATGATAACAAAAAAAGCAACTATGAATTGAATGGCTATACTGATTAGCGATGCGCCCGTCATTAAGAGGAATGAGCCGAATAAAGAAGCGGCGATAAATGTGATAAATAATGTGATAAATAAAACAACAGCGAAAGGAAGAAGAACGATGATGCAGCCAACGATAAAAGCAGCAAGATTATTCTTCCAGACGTCAAACCCTTTTTTGAGCCCGTTTTCAAAATCCATAATAATAACCCCTATTTTAATTTATTTTAAAACAAACATAAAATTCCGCTGAATTGTTTCAATTAAACGGAGAACTCATAGCAAACATGATAATGAAAGTTGTACATTAATAAGTTTTCGCCATTGGCAGCAATGAAAAAAATAGAAGCATGAAAATCAAAAACAAAAAAAAAGAAAAAATGAAATCTGACGAATCAGATTTCTATTTTTATTTATGATTGGTCTTTAAGAGACGGTTCAAATTCTTTTAACATAGATGCTGCAAATAGAAGACCGATCGGCATTGTAACAAAAAGGATACCACAGAAACCGGCAATAATTATGGTCAAAATGGTCATAATAAGGTTGGATTTGCTGATTCTGAAGCTTTCTTTAAGTGCAAAGACAATGTTCTCGGATGGTGTCATCACATAAATGAACAACGTGAAGTACA
Source organism: Methanimicrococcus sp. (assembly GCA_009776675.1). The sequence continues at coordinate 1,478 of WRNK01000113.1, read as the reverse complement.
AGAAAATCATGAGAACGAAAACAATGAGGAACATCACAGGCATGAATAAAAAGCTCAAAAAGCCGAGTCTTAAGGCAGTTGAAAACATTATGAGTAAAAAGAAAATGATGTAGACAACAAAGAGGGGTAAGAAAAAGCCAAGGAAGCCTACCCAGCTTCTGATGAACGCGCTGACGGATGAAAATCCACAAAAAATGTCTTTAATATCCGGTGTTTCACCGCGTGAACCTTTAAGAACCATGTAATAAAGACCATAAAATAACGGTCCTATTGTGACAATAAAGCAAGAACCAACGACACAAATCAAAAAACCAACAATATAAGCAACAATGTTGGCAACGAATACGTCAAAGGCCTTTTTTAAAGATACAGAAATGACATCAAAGTCCATAATAATAACTCCTATATTTTATTAACATACTTAAGTAACTAATGTAACGAATATAACAAATACAACGTCGGCAACGACTGCAAAACGCATGAAAAAAATATTGCCGGCAAACAGACAATATAAAACCAACCCAATTGAATTGTTTGAATAAAATTGGATATGATCTCATAAAGTTTGATAAGAGAATAATGAAAACAATGTATTAAATACGTTTTCATTATGAAAGAAGAATATCGAGAATACTATATATAATTATTGTTTTTTAATATGATGCTTTCTGCATATTTTTAGAGAATATCTTTTTTGTTTTTGTTTTTAAAAAGTGCCATCATCCGACCCCATATTTTCCCAAACCCCTTTAAGCCGCCCTCCAAGAGCCAGCTTCCCGAGTTTTTTTGAAACCTCAGGATGCACTTTCGCCGGCACCACATTTTCATAATCCGTTGACGGAAGCGGCGTTAAATAATGTGCGCGGACTTCACCCCCCTTTTTGCAGATCCAATCAATCATGTCCAACGTCAAACTCTGATCTTTGAGTGTTTCTCCCGGAAACCCGATGATGAAATCAACAATTGGTGTCATCCCCGTGTCAAAACAAATTTCTGCCGCATTGTAAACATCTGCCGCCGTATGACCGCGGCTGATTTCCTTTAAAATCACATCGCTGCCGGATTGAGCACCGATACTGATTGAGTCGTTGAAACAATGCGTCTGAACGATGTCCATCAATTCTTCCGTAACAAATTCGGGACGAACTTCTGAAGGGAATGTTCCAAAAAAGAGGCGCTTCCCTTCAAGTTTTGAAAGGGAAGATAATAATTCCTTGATTTTTTCAGGCTTTGCCGAAATGCCGTTGCTCCCGTAAGCAAAAGCGTTGGATGAAATAAATCTCAAATCATCATAGTAAGCCGCATATTTGACAATTTCAGAAACACTGCGATGTCGCATTTGATGACCAAACAGTTGCGGCGTTTGGCAAAATTTGCAGCGGTGCGGGCATCCTCTTGAAATTTCAAGAGGTCGCCATATGTTGTCAGCCGAAAAACAAGGGTAACAATCCAAATTGACAGGAAGTCGGGCTGCCGTT
>WRNK01000112.1 GCA_009776675.1 Methanimicrococcus sp. | reverse complement strand
TTCTCCCTCTTTGTCAGCCACAGATCTGCTGAAACGGAAGATACAACCATTGCCGATTTATCTGTTGCCATTGGTGCAGATATGATTAAAACAGGCGCACCGGCACGCGGCGAAAGAACGGCAAAATACAACCAATTGCTCCGAATTGAAGAGGAATTGGGCGATGCAGCGGAGTATATTCGCTTGTAACTGTATTTTCAAAAAAATTTTAAAAAATTGTAAGAACAGAAAGAAAAGAGAAGCAAGAGAGGTCAGTTCGTAGGGCTTTTTTTCTCTGCTGCCTCTTTTTGTTCATTACCTTTATATACCCGTTTTTCTTATTATGCGATATGGTAGCTATAGCAACAAGTATTGCACTTTTACTCGCAATTTATTTTGTATTGAATTTATTTGCATTTGCAATGTATGGCTTTGACAAAGGAAAAGCAGCGTTGAGCAAATGGCGTATTTCTGAAAAAACGCTTTTGCTTTTGGCTGTTTTTGGACCTTTTGGTGCATACGCCGGTATGATGGTTTTTAGACACAAAACAAAAAAGAAACCGTTTACATGGTTTGTTCCAATAATGGTGCTTCTCCATGTTGTTATTGTAGTTGTGTTATGTGTGATTTATTTTTAAAAAAGTATAATAATATACTCAACAGTTTAATAATTTGATCATTGTTTTAATTTTAAAAAACACTAAATACATAATATAAATAATGGATAGATGGAGATAGATGGATAAAGTTTATATGTCATAATAAAGTATAAATAAAGTATATTAATTATATAGCTGAATCTAAGCTTTTATTGTATTGTTTATTAACATTACATTTAAAAATGCCACTTACCAGTAATGATTTGAATCCAATTAAAATTAATAATGTTTTTTCGGAATGATCGTATGATTGCCAATAACAGTGTATTCTCAAAATTTCGTATTTTTTGTATGATCTTTGTACTTCTCCTCTCTCTTTCAGGAGCTAGTGCTGCAGATGGACCTGAAGATATCCTGATGGAAAATGTTTATGTTTTTGAAGATCATGTCGCAGTTGTTACAAATTACGATCTTTCGGATTATAATATTTATAAATCTAATTTTGTGGCATTCATGGAGCATTTTTCGACCAATGAGGCGTACACGAGTGAATATGTGGATAATGTTGAGAACATTGTGGCAATTGATCATTCCGATTCAGCATTCTCACTCACACTTTCAAATTATTATGATTGTCTGATTATGGTTCCTCAATCCGATGAAGACGATGAAAATGGTCCTGGTCTTCGTATGATTCTTTTCGAAAATCGTTCTGATAATAACGTAAATCTGTTTTATCAGCCCGTAATCGGATGGGCAAAGAATGGAGATTTTATTTCTTATTATTCTCAAGCCTACACGAATTCGTTTTATCCGCAGATTTTAAGGGAGATGCGAGGCGAAAATGCAGTTTATATTTTTGAAAACTACCATTTGCGTTCTTATTATTGGTTCCCAAAGAACGTTGATCTGAGTCAGCCCCTGCCAAATGAAAATGAAATTTTCACAGAATATGGCATTGCCTTCGATATCAATACCCTTGATACTCCCCAATCATTTACTATAAAATCAATACACATTTGTGGAGAACATTTTGACTCTTTTCTGGATGAAAATAAGACTATAAATCCATCTGACGCCAACTCTAACTATTGTGAGCATCATAAAAACAATTGGCGAGCTGAAATTGGCAGTTCAACAGTTACCAATGTTTTTGGTTCCAACCCGTCTGATCATTTTAAATCCATCGATTCTAGTAAATTAATCGACGATTTGAAAAATTCGCAGGAACTCCCTCTCAAATTTTATCCGCTGAATCGTGAAGATTACGCTGAAACATTTATGTTTAATAACTTGAATTTTGGGGAATATGCTTTTAAAATCGTTTTGCCCAACGGCGATGAAGATATTGTTGTTCCAATTTTGCTTCCTGAAAATTCGTTGTCAGGCGTTTCCTCTTTAACTTCAATGATATTCCCGAAAGAATTTATTGAAGACAGCGGAACTTCTGTTTTGAAAGATATTTCGGTTGTAATTAAAGAAAAAAGTGCCGATGAGTTCTCAGAGTTGTTTGATTCTATGTCCGATGACGTTCAGCTTTATATTGTTGACATCAATTTTTCAAGTGACAAAACAAGCGACATTAATCAGTTTATGAGTGAAAACAATCTCGTCGTTTCTTTGGCATTTAACATCCCCCTTACGGATGAAAAAGGGAATCCGACTCGTATAGAAGATATTGTGATTTATCACATTGTCCATGATGATGACACCGGTCAAGACCAATTGGTTCCTCTAACGATTATTTCAAACGAAGTAAATAATGATTTCATTGTTGTAACAGCTCAAACAACCGGATTTTCACCATTCGCAACGACGGTAACGCCCCAAATCCCTCCGAGTCCGAAAAAATCTTCCTCGTCTTCAATAGGAAGGGCTGTCATTATTGACAACAACAACACCACCACCGGCAACGACACTCCTTCCAGCAGCAAAAATGATACCAACATTTCGATTGCCACTCCTCCGATCGTTGTCACACCACCGCTTCAGGATTTAAAAGAAGTTGACTTTATTGAAACGATACGAGGCAATTTATCCATCTTTTCAATATTTGTTGTTTTGATGTCAGGAATCTTTATGTGGAATTATATCCGCAGGAATTTGTAAGATATCATTCTTGGCAGATTTTATGAAAAAATCAAAGACAAAAAATGTTGTTCTAACTGTAATCAGCGGTGTCGGATATGACAGTTTTAACGATTTAAACCAAAAAACACAGCCGGATACGATTCAAACAAATTCCGGCTCTGTTTCTGTTTCTGTTTTTCCATTCAATGATGAAAAGGAAAATATTGTTTTTATTTCACGCCATCAAGGAAAACGTCATGTGCCGCCGCACAAAATCAACTACAAAGCTTTAATAAAAGCCGCTGAAATCATCGGCGCACCGGTTTTGGCGATCAATTCTGTCGGAATTATGCGTCCGATCCGTCTGTCTGCGAATTTTGGGGAACCGGAGACTTATGCCAAGCCTGAAGCATTCTTATCTCATCCCTTTTTTATTCCAAACGATTTTATTGATTTGACAAAAAACCGAGCCGGAACTTTTTATGATAAAAAAACCGTTCATACCGATATGACAGATCCGTATTGCACGGACATTCGATCTCTCTTGAGGTCTGTTTTGTCGGATTGCCGTTTTTCTTATTCGGAAGGCATTTATTTATGTACGGAAGGTCCGCGTTTTGAAACGAAAGCAGAAATTCAAATGTTTTCAACATTTGCAGACGTTGTCGGCATGACCGGCGTTCCTGAAGTGGTTTTGGCAAAAGAGAAAGGACTGTGTTATGCCTCTTTATGTGTATTGACAAATCAGGCAGCCGGCTTAAGCGGCGAATCTGTCACGGCAGATGAAGTGAAAGTGAATGTTTCAAAAAATCAAAATCAGATTTTTGAAATTGTTTCAAGATTGGCTGACGTGTTATCCCGACGAAAAAAAGAGAAGAGACAAAAACGAAATCAAAAGCAGTTTTGCCGATGCAAATCCGCGGTTATCAGTGGCAAACTTTGATTTTAAAAAATAATTTTAAATAAGGAATATCAAGTGCCGTCTTTTTTCAATTAAATGAAGAACAAGCATCGGCTTTTTTAAATCGAGCGGATATCAAACGCCGGTTTTACGGATTCTTTGGGCTGTGCAACCCATGCAAATGCAGCCATCGCTCCAATAATGCCGTTTCCGTCCAAAATAATCTGTATTCCGTACTTTTGTGTCATTTTAAGAACATCTTCTCGTTTCATGCGCATTTTTCGGCAGTTTTCACTGTACTCTTTTAGCGCGTCGGGAACGGCAAAACCTGCATAAACCAACATGCCGGTGTTCGGACTGACACTGTATTTTAAAAGCAGGTCCTTGATTTGTGAAATCAATTTTTCTTTGGCTTCCTGGGTTGTACAGCCGAATTCTAAAATCACAGACATGCAGTTTTGTGTTTTTTCGGGAACAGGAAAGAGCTGAACCAGGGAATGAGATAAGAAAACGGCATCTTCATTGTCGACGGCTTTGGCAATGTTGTATGTCAATGTCCAGGTGGCGCCCGTTTCACAGGAATCCGTATCATCAATCGCAATTAAGACACGTTCTCGGCGCGGCACGCAAATTGTTCCGGATGCCGTTTTTCCGCCGCCAGCTTCTGTTATAACATACTTTTTCACGCCTTTTGCGTAGGCGCGGCATTTTGTCGCCCCGATTCCGGCGCCGCCGATACCGACATACGTGATTTGAACTTCGTTTGTTCGAGAATTGAAGATGACGGATTCAAAACCTGCCGCAGCAACGGATGATTTTAATTGAAGTGAATTTTTTCCGACCTTAATCAAATAGCGCATGAAGTCACCATAAGAGTGCGCGGCAATCACAGCCGGAGATTTTGCGTAATGATACAGCGACCAGCAGGCGCCGCTATAACAATCCGCATGTTCGATAATTTCTGCCACTTCATTTTTTTCATCGCATATTGCATAAATGCCTTGATACGGAACAGCATACGGGTCTTTTAGTACAATTTGATCGGAAAAATCCGAAGATGGCGAAGAAGGTGAAGAAGGCGAAGAGGCAAAAGATACAGGAGTCTCTTTTTCTTCTTTTCTTTGATCCGGTGTCGATTTATTCAAAAAAATACCTCAAATTCAATTACTTCCTTTTTAAAAAGAAATCGTGTATTATAAAGGATGCGGTAAAAAGTTCTTTTTTCATTTATTTTTTCCTTTAATAAACTAGCCTTTTTGTTTTAAACCGATAAATTGTCATGATGATATACTTTTTCCTTTGAAATTTAACAGAGCCTTCTTATTTTAAACCGATAAAATTATCGGATGGAAGGTTTTCCTTTGAAATTTAGCAGAACCCTTTCGTTTTAAACCGATATAAATTATCGGATGGAAGGTTTTTTCCTTTG
>WRNK01000111.1 GCA_009776675.1 Methanimicrococcus sp. | reverse complement strand
TTCGGTTTGATTTGACATATTTTCCTCTTTTTAACAAATATTGTTACTATTGACTCGTTTCTTTGATTTAAAATGTTTGATATTTCGATAAAAAGTAGAATATTGTTTTGGATCAGCCAATAGATCAAAATCATGATAAGAACGCCAAATTGCCGGTTGTTCTATTGTGACCCAATCTTTATTTAAAGAAGAATAGGAATTTAGGTAAAATGGAAATATGAATTGTTAAAAAAATCTTAAAATTAAAAAACATTCATATCATCCATTAATAATTGAAAATAAACAGGGTTTAAAAATATGGTACAATATAAAATTCCGACAATCGGCGGTGATGGCATTGGACCCGAAATCATTCGTGAAGGACGAAAAGTTATTGATGCTGCCGGTGAGATTTTCGGTTTTGATGTTGATTGGATTGAGTATCCCCACGGCGCCGACCATTATTTGGAAACAGGCGAATTGATCTCGGAAAATACATTAAAAGAATTATCCAAACACAAAGTCATTTATTTGGGTGCTCTCGGCGACCCGCGCTTGGCGCCGGGAATTCTTGAAAAAGGCATTTTACTCAATTTACGTTTCGCGTTTGATGAATACATCAACCTTCGCCCGATTAAGTTGCTTGAGGGGGTTGAAACACCGCTTCGCGGCAAAACCGCAAAAGATATTGATTTTGTCGTTGTCCGCGAAAACACGGAAGATTTTTACATCGGCATCGGTGGTCGTCATAAAAAAGGCAAAAGCAAAGATCTTTTGGAAATCCAACGCTCCATCTATTTCACAAAATTCGGGCTTGATATTGAAACGGACAGCGAAGAAATCGCTTATCAAATCGGCATGATTTCTAAAGAAGGCGCCAAACGTGTTATCGAGTATTCATTTGATTTGGCAAAAAACAGAAAGCAGCACTTATCTTCCGTTGACAAAGCCAATGTTTTGTCAGACATTTACGGCTTTTGGAGAGACACTTTTGAAGAAGTCGGCAAAAATTATCCGGCGGTTCAAACAGATTTCAATTATGTTGATGCTGTTACCATGTGGTTTGTTAAAAATCCCGAATTTTTCGATGTCGTTGTGTCGCCAAATATGTTCGGGGATATTATTACGGACTTGGGCGCGATGATTCAAGGCGGTCTCGGCTTAGCGCCGGGAGGCAACATTAATCCGAAAGGAACCAGCATGTTTGAACCGATTCACGGCTCTGCGCCAAAATACAAAGGAATGGATCGTGTCAATCCGCTTGCAGCCATTTGGGCCGGTGCTTTGATGATAGAAACAATCGGTGAAAAAGAAGCTGCTGACGCCATCGTCAAAGCCATTGAGCAAAACATCTTGAATAAAAAAGTGAATACAGTTGACATGGGCGGGTCATCCAAATGTTCTGAAGTCGGAACAGATGTTGCACGCCTTGTCAAAGAAATCGGCAAAAATTGATTTTTTAAAATTGATTTTTTATTTTTTTGCCAAAACAATTGTTTCGGATGCCTTGCCGGCATCTGAAATTTGGTTGATTTATTTTTAATTGAACGATTTTTACTTAACATCAAAAATCATGGTACCGATACCGGTATCTGTGAATAGTTCCAACAACAGAGAGTGCGGCATACTTCCGTTAATGATGTGAACGCTTTCAACGCCGCTTCTGACAGCGACTTCTGCGCCGCGGATTTTTGGAATCATCCCGCCTACAATGATTTCATCGTCAATAAATTGATCAATCTCATTTACTTTAATTTTAGAAACACGGCTGCTTTTGTCTTTGATGTCTCGAAGAACGCCGGGAATATCCGTCATCATGATGAGTTTTTTGGCGCCTAATGCGGCGGCAATATCGCCGGCAACGGTATCTGCATTAATGTTCAGAGAATGACCGTTTTTATCGGCAGCAATCGGAGAAATGACCGGAATATAGTTGTTCTCAATCATGATTTTTAAAAGGCGGGGATTGATGATTTCAGTTTCGCCGACCCAGCCGATGTCCACATCCTCTTCATTGCCATCAATAATGATTTTTTGATTTTTCTTTTTATGAGCCACGATCAAATTGGAATCAATACCATTCAAGCCGATGCCTTTCGCACCGTGTTTGTTGATTAAAGAAACCATTTTTGTGTTGATGTTGCCGACAAGAACCATGGTTGCAATTTCAAGCGTATCGTCATCAGTCACACGCAAACCGCCGATAAAATTCGGCTTTTTCCCCATGCGTTCCATTTTTTCATTAATTTCAGGACCACCGCCGTGAACGATTACAGGATGAATGCCGACATAATGTAAAAGGACAATATCCTGAATAATGCCTTCCATGATATTGGTTGTTTTTTCGGGGTTGATCATGGCATTGCCACCCACCTTTATGACCATTACAGAATCCGAAAATTCCCGAATGTAGGGCAAAGATTCAATTAAGACGTCTTCAAATTTCAATACCATTATTTTCCCAACCGATATCATTTTTTACTTTTTATTTTTAATTCAGTCATTTCAAAACACGACATATATCCTTTTTATTTTAATGATTTGTTGCTTTTAAATATTTTGATGAAATTTTTTCAAAAAAGAATTTTATTTTTTTAATTTGTCATTGAAGTGTGTAGAATTTATACCACATGTGAATAAATATTATTCATTTCTTTAGCAATTGATTAACAAATTCAAATAAAATGAAATCTTGAGCAAGATTTTGAAAAATATGTATCTCTTCTCAAGACATCTCTTTTTCAAAAAACAATATTAGAAGAGTTCTTTTTTTCCGAAAAAACAAAAAATATTCCGAACCTATGTATAAAATTATCTTGACTTTGAAAAAAAATTATTTTTTCGTTAAATCGGCTCTTAAAGCGTACATTTAGCAATAAAATATATATATAAGCTTTACTAATTGTTTTCTAGCAATATCATATTATTGCAAAGGTGATTAATATGGCTGAAACAAGAAACTTTGTTTTAAGAGACAAAAACGGCAATGAAACCGGTGTTTTCACAGGAAAGCAACCACGTCAAGCAGCCCTTAAAGTTGCAAACCGCGGTGCCGGCACGAAGAAAAAACCGGAAACAATCATGCTCAGAGAAAGAGGAACAAAGAAAGTCCACGTTTTCAAAGCATGGAAAGAGACCGTTGACGCACCCAAGAACAGACCGTCCTGGATGCCCCCAAAGATCAACAAACCCTTTGTTGAAAAAATCAGAATTGATAAAATCGATGAAATCTAATTTCAGATTTTTGAAATCTTACAATGCAAAACAAACACTGTGAGGCGAAGCGGTTTATGCTTTGCCCCGCAGTTTTTAAAATAAAACGACTCTTAGCTGTTTTATCTCCTCCTTTTGTTTTTTCTTTATTTTCTATCTATTAAAATTATTTTTATCTTTAAAAAGATCTTTTTTATTCATTCAATTGAAACAGGTATTTATATCAGCAAATTATTTGTACCGCAGCAGATAAAAATTTATTTAAAAACCATTTGAGGTAACCTCATGAAATTATGTTCCGTTCTCCCTGATGTTCAGGCAAACCGCCCGAATGTTCCGATCAATTTGACACGCGTTGGTGTAACCGATGTCAAAAAAATGATTGAAATCCAAAGGGAAAACAAAAGACCAATTATCTTAATGTCGTCTTTTGATATTTTTGTAGATTTGCCGTCTGACCGCAAGGGTGCCAATCTCTCACGTAATTTTGAAGCCATTGAAGAAACATTAAACAATATTTCAAAGCAGCCGGTCTATGAAATCGAAAATCTTTGCGGCGATATTGCTGAAAATTTAATTGGTCGCCATGAATATGCTTCTTGTGCTGAAGTGCATATGAAAAGTGAATACGTTATTAAAAGAAAATCTCCGGCAACCGGCATCGATTGCCAAAAATTTGTTGACATTTTTGCAAATGCGATTGCAGAGCGAGTTGCCGGCAAAAACCCGATCCAAATTCAAAAATTAATTGGCGCCGAAGTTCTCGGTATGACGGCTTGCCCGTGCGCTCAATCCATGATGCACGAAGAAGCTGAACTTCAGCTCAAAAAACTAGGATTGCCCGAGGATAAAATTAAACAATTTTTTGATGAAATCCCGATGGCCAGCCATAATCAGCGCGGTCGCGGCATTATTTCAATTCAAACAACTGATACGGCGGGTGTCAGTTTAGATCAAATCATCCAAATCATTGAGGCTTCGATGAGCTCAAATGTTTATGAAGTTTTAAAACGCGCCGACGAAAAAATGGTTGTTGAACAAGTTCACAAAAATCCGAAATTTGTAGAAGATTGTGTTCGAACAATGGCAAAAAAAATCGTTGAAACTTTCCCGCATCTTTCGGATGATTCGATTATCACAATCAAGCAAATTAACGAAGAAAGTATTCACAAACATAATGCTTTTGCTGAACGTGTTGCACGCATCGGTGACATTCGATTGGAATTGGCGAAATGACCATTGCTCTGAAAAGAAGGTCAAGCCTTTTTTCTTTTAAAATAATTTTCAAATGAATACGAATAATTTTTAATGATTTTTATTTTTCATTATTTTCAATGATCCCGTTTTTGATTATTTTCAAGATTTTTTACGAATTTACAAATGAACGTGTTTTAAATAGAAGAAAGAGTATTTTAAAAAACTTAACAATAAACACAAAGAGATAAAAAAATATGGAAAACGAAGATGATCCCACTTTTCAATCATTTTCAAATCAATCCGAAAAAACTGATTTGATAACAGTTTCTTTACAATCCGAAGAAATATCAAAACAATCAGATTTGGAATTAAATGAATCAAATGAGTCGGAAGTTATTGTTTCAACACAAACCATTTCTTCGCCGGACAGCGCCCCGCCGACAAGAATTATTATTGTCGGAACAGCGCACGTTTCTGAAAAAAGTGTTCGAGAAGTCCAAAAAACGATTGAAGATGAAAAACCGGACATCGTCGCAGTGGAACTGTGCCCGACACGTTACAAAAGCATTACAGATCCTGATGCTGAGAAACAAATTTCATTTAA
>WRNK01000110.1 GCA_009776675.1 Methanimicrococcus sp. | reverse complement strand
AAATAATATTATTCAGGTCAATTCGGAGTTAAAAATATGGCATTTAAATCACTCGGTTCAACGACAGCAGGTTTTCCAACACCGGCTTGGGTTGTCGGCAGTTATGACATGAAAGGAAAAGCGGATATGATGACAGCTGCCTGGTGCGGTATCGCAAACTCCTCTCCAGCATCGGTATTTGTCGCTCTTCGTCCCATCCGATATACTTATGAAAATATTTTGGAAAAGCGTGAATTTACAATCTGTATCCCTTCAGAGAATCATGTTAAAGAAACGGATTACTTTGGAATTGAAAGTGGAAGAGAGACAGACAAAATTGAAGCGTCCGGATTGACGGCAAGACGTGCTGAAAAAGTGAATGCGCCCTACATTGAAGAATTCCCGATTTATTTGGAATGCAAATTAACAGACAGAATGAATCTCGGATCGCATTTTGTTTTAATCGGCCGTATCATCGATGTCAAAGCCAAAGAAGAAATTTTGGACCACAAAGAAAGTATTGAAATTCAAAAGCTAAAGCCGATTGTTTATTCTCCGACAGACATGAATTATTACGGCGTCGGCGAATTTATCGGAGAGGCATTTTCAATCGGCAAAGAATTGAAAAAATAATTCAAACACTCAAAATATAAAATGTAATTAAAAATCGAACTGTAATTAAAAATCGAACAAAGGGAAAAATATGGACCCAAATTCCGTTTATCAGTCCGTTGTTGAAAAAGACAGCAAATATGTCATGCCGACATATGGTCGAAAGCCGCTTCTTTTCACCGGCGGAAAAAATTCAACATTAATCGACGTTTTTGGAAAGGAATATATTGATTGCCTTTCCGGAATTGCGGTGAATGCAACAGGTTATTCCAACCAGAAGTTAATCAATACTATAAAAGAGCAAGCAGAACAGTTGATTCATGTTTCCAATATTTATTACAACATTCCGCAAGCCAATTTGGCGGAAAAATTAGTTCAGTTAACCGGGCTTTCTAAGGTTTTCTTCTGCAACTCTGGCGCAGAAGCCAACGACGGCGCCATGAAACTGGCAAAGAAGCATACCAAGAAAAATGATTTCATTTCGACATTGAATGCTTTTCATGGTCGGACAATTGGCTCACTTGGGACAACTGCAAACAAAACATATAGAGAACCATTCGTTCCGCTTGTAAAGCCTGCAACATTTGTCAAATACGGCGATGCTGAGGCTATTGAAAAAGCGATCACAAAAGAAATCGCCGGCGTTATCTTGGAACCGATTCAAGGCGAAGGCGGCGTTCATGTTTCAAATGCAGAGTATCTCAAAGAAGTTCGGGAAATTTGTGACAAAAAAGATGTTGTTCTCATATTTGATGAAGTTCAAACCGGATTTGGACGAACCGGAAAATGGTTTAGCAAAGACCATTCCGGCGTTCAGCCGGATGTTTTGACGATGGCAAAAGCGCTTGGTGGCGGTCTTCCGATGGGTGCGTTTGCGGCACGGGAAGGTTTATTCTTTGAACGCGGCGAACATGGGACAACTTTTGGCGGTGGACCGCTCGTTTCAGCGGCAGCTTTGGCGGTTATTGAAACCATTGAAGAACAAAACTTATTGAAAAACGTTGAAGAAACAGGTCGCTACTTAATGGAAAAATTATCCCAAATGAAGCGAAACGATGTCGTCAATGTTCGAGGCAAAGGATTTATGATCGGCATTGAGTTAAATCACGAATGCGGTTATTTTGCGGATGAAGCCGCCAAACAAGGCGTTCTTTTAAACGTGACCGCCGGAAATGTCGTTCGGTTATTACCGCCTTTGACGTTGACAAAACAAGAAGCTGACCGCGTTGTTTCAGTCATCGAGTCTATTCAAAAAGTTTAACAAACGTATTAAAAAACATTCACCGGAAACGTTCAAAATCAAAAATATTTAAAGGAAACATCATCCGGAAACATTTCAAATTCAGAAAATATCGAGCGAAAATATTTAAAATTGAGATCAAACGAGGTCTTTTATGGCAAAAAAATCAAAAGGAAAATTTGCTTCTTTGTTAAGAGAGTCTATCAGCAATGTTCCCGAGTATGTTCCCGGCAAAACAACGGAACAAATCGCGGCTGAATACGGTTTAGATTCGAAAACAATTATTAAGCTCAACTCCAACGAAAACCCGCGGGGTCCTTCCAAAAAAGTTGTGGAAGCGATTCAAAATGCAGCCAAATCAGCTTCTCGTTATCCGTCAACTGATGCTTCCAGTCTTCGAAAGGCTTTAGTGGAATATACCGGCTTTCCGATTGAAAATATCGTCGTGTCCGGTTCGGGAATGGACGGTATTATTGATTCATTAAACAAATTGTTTGTCGGACCGGATGATGAGGTTATTTTGCCGGTTCCGACATTTACTTATTACGGAATTTCCGCGGCAGCACTTGGCGGAACACCCGTTTTTGTGAATCGGAATGCTGATTTTTCGATTTCTGCTGATGCTATTCTTTCAAAAGTCACGGATCGAACCAAAATTATTTACTTATGTTCTCCAAACAATCCGACCGGAAACGTTTTAGATATTGCCGATGTTCAAAAAATAGCCGAAAAATCCAATGCCATCATTTTCATAGATGAAGCCTATGTTGAATTTTCATAGTCCGGCAGCTTGACATCATTGGTTCGGGAATATGAAAACATTGTGATCGGCCGCACATTTTCAAAAGCGTTTGGTTTGGCCGGCATGCGTATCGGGTATGCGGTTGCACCGGAATGGATTGCATCACAGTTTTTACGCGTGATATCACCGTTTTCTGCCTGCATTATATCTGAAATTGCTGCAGTTGCGGCTTTGAATGATCCCAAATATCTTCAAAAAAGCATTCAAATGGTTCAAACGGAACGTCAAAAATTGGTCAAAGCCATTTTAGAAACGACGCCTTATAAAACATGGCCATCTGAGGGCAATTTCATACTGGTTGATGTGTCTCCAAACACTTCCAAAAAAGCGGTTGATACATTTCTGAAATGTGGGATCATTGTTCGCAGTTGTGATTCGTTCCAAAATATCGGTCAAAACACAATTCGAATCACAGTTGGAACAAAGAAAATGAACCGATGTATTTTGAAAGCATTTGAAGCATTAAAAAATGAAAAATTATCTCAACCATGATTGTTTCTATAAAAAAGAGACTCGATCAAAAAAAAATTGAGAAAATCCCAAAGGATTTTGGATTTTCTCAACTATTTTTTCTTTCGTTTTTTTTCATTTTTTGTTTTTCATTTTTTGTTTTCATTTTTTGTTTCCATTCATCCTGTTTTTCTAATTCGTCCTTATATTTGATTTTATACACTTCTTTTTGTTCGGCGACCAATGATGATAACTTTGAGCTTAATATGAAAATAGCTTTTTCATGTTCATTTTTGCTTTTATGGACATGTGTTGGGCTAATTAATAATTCTTGATATTCATTAAACTCGTTTTTGTATCCCATCATCTCAAAATTATTTTTCATTCGAACCAAATCCGCGTGTATACGTATCAATTCTTGTTTTTGGATCCTGCCACCTCCGTTTTTGCCCCCTTTCTTCAAAACTGTTTTTCATTCGGACCAGAACCGAATGCAGATGTATCTATTTTTGTTTTTGGATCCTACCATCGTTGTTTTTTCCCTCCTTTTTTTATTGACCCCCATTTATTTTATTTGATACATCTATCTTTTTCAAAAATGATTTAAAAATTTTCCGATTTTTTCAAAATGCAAACTTTGCTTTTTTGTACCAAAAATTGAAAACATATCTATCGTTACTGTTTTCATCTTTGCGGCATCACAAACATTTTTTGTTTTCATTTTGGAAAATTATCTTTTTTTTCAGTATTTTGGAAATGAATGTTTTTTGTATATAATTGCTAATAAATTGTGTTTTTTTTGTGAAATTTGTTTGTTTTTTTCAAGAGGTAGGGCAATTTTTCAAAAAATATATTTTTCTTATTTTTTAACATGAAACATTCAAATAATTTCATTTAGTTTACTCATCTATGAATGTTAATTTCGGCGGTATTATTCCCCTGTCAACGGTTGATTGGCATGGTCATTCTTCGATAGTGATTTTTTTAAACGGCTGTCCTTTCAATTGTTCTTATTGCCATAATTATGATTTACTGAAAAAATCCAATTCTTTTGATTCTGAAATGATTAAAAAGCGTATTTTAGAATCAAAGCCCTTTATCAGCTCTGTTGTCTTTTTAGGAGGCGAGCCGCTGCTTCAAATTGAAGCGGTTGAAGAACTTGCATCATTTGCCAAATCCCAAAATTTATTGGTCGGTGTTCATACAAATGGTTTTTATCCGGAGGCCGTTTTATCCCTGATTCAAAAAAATCTTGCCGACCAATTTTTTATTGACATTAAGGCTCCGTTTGAGGTGGATTTTTATGAAACAGTCATTCAAGTTCCGGCGGATCAGGCAATTTTAAACATTCAAAAATCTCTTCAAATCGTTGATCAAAGCCCGATCGGCTTGGAAATTAAAACAACCGTTTTTCCAGAAATAATCGGATCAGCAGATGATATTCGAAAAATTTCAAAATGGATTCATGATCATTTGGTCCAAAAACAAAAAATAAAATTCGTTCTTCAGCAAGGCCAAAGTCAAAACTCCAATAATCCCGTTTTTCAAAAAATGCCTTTTTTGTCTCTTCAAGATTTGGAATATTTGGCAGACGCCGCTTTGGAATATTTAGTTGATATCCCTGTATTTATACGGACGCAAGAGTATGGGCAAATTGAAAGAAAAAAATGAAAGCAGATCAAAAAAGCAAACAAACAAAAAATAATTATCAATAGACCTTTTTCAAAATATTATAGCTGCAATTTGACTCGAAGTAATCGTAAAAGATATATCATTACACGCTTTTTACATTTATGATCTTTCAAACGGGTAATAGCATTATACCGGTTTAAAAAAACTCTCTCCAATGGCGAATTCCAACCTCTCGTCTGTGGTGAATTCCAACCTCTCGTCTGTGGTGAACTCCAACCTCTCGTCTGTGGTGAACTCCAACCTCTCGTCTGTGGCGAACTCAACCTCTCGTCTGTGGGAACTCAACCTCTCGTCTGTGGCGAACTCAACCTCTCGTCTGTGGCGAACTCAA
>WRNK01000109.1 GCA_009776675.1 Methanimicrococcus sp. | reverse complement strand
TAAATCCAAAAATTTTCAAAAAAGTAGTTTAAAACTCAAAATTTTTTCAAAAATTGGTTAAATCCAAAAATTTTCAAAAAAACAGTTTTAAAACTCAAAACTTTTTCAAAAAACAAGTTAAATCCAAAAAAATTTCAAATAATCGATTTAAACCAAAACCTTTTCCAAAAAAAAATTAAACCCAAAAAAACTTTGGATCATATTTTGAATGCTATAATTTGGGTGTTTTTCATTTTATTTATTTTTCGTCGTGTTTTCACCGATGAGGGTATAAACAGGTGAATATTTCGTGTAAGCTGTCAATAGACCAACCAAAGCAGCCAATCCTAAGATATATCTGATGATAAATCCCTTTTTGATAATTATTAATAAAACAAGTGCAACTGTACCGATAATGGCATGAATCAGCCGGTCCTCACGGCCGACATTGGGTTTCATTTTTGAACTTGGAACATATGATGCACTGCGGGATTTTCGCGACTTTCGAGACCTTCGAAGACCAATGAAATGTGTAAGAAGCATCCAAATCATTTTTATCTTTCCATTTGTATTTTATTTCCTTGAACTTTATACAATCCAAACAAATCATAATGTATTTATGAGTATATATACACTTTCTTTTTTATTAATTTTAAAACAGGATACACACTTTCCTTTTTATTAATTTTAAAACGGGAACTTAAAATTACAATCACTTTATAATTTAGCAAATGATATATTTTTAACAAAACGGCTGTTAAATAACTAAAACGTGTTGATTTTGTTATGCAGCTCCATTAAAATCTGCAAAAGCTATTTATAGAGGCACTTCTTTTTTGAATTGTTTTAGATTGTATTTAAAAAAAAGTCATCCGTTTTCAAATAAAGTCTAAAACCACACATTCTATAACCACAAACCAATAAAACACACAAACCAGAGTTTCCACGTTTCGTGGGAACTCATTTTTTCTTTACTTTTTTGCTTTATCTTCTTTTCTTTACTTTCTTATTTTGTCTTTTTTTCTTTACTTCTTATTTTTGTCTTTTTTTCTTTACTTTTCTTATTTTGTCTTTTTTTCTTTACTTTCTTATTTTGTTTTTTTTCTTTACTTTCTTATAGTTTTGATTTCTTTTCTTTTCATTCAATTTTATTTTGGTTTTTATGTTGAACGAATCCGGCTTTGAAATAAACGATCTTGATTTGTCACGAGTGTATACGCTTGGTTTTTCATGGCTTTCTTCTCAATTACCAAAAGCGGACACATTTTCCGTAAAAGAGTTATCTTCTCTCATTTTGCTTTATTTAGAAAAAGAAGAGATAAAGAACGTGGAAAAATTTTTGTCTTTTTTTCTTTCCCTGCAAAATCCGGACGGCTCCTTTGGAGACATTCGCGAAACTGCTCGTTTTGTATCTGTTTTATTCGTTCTCATTTCTAAAAAACAAAAGCCTTCTGCCCCCTCTTTTCAATTTGAAAACGGGTCACAGCTTATTGAAGCCGCAAAAATCGCTGCAAGCAAGTCTATCTCTTATTTAAAACTTCAAAAAGAAAGATGGAATGAAAATATTTATGATCTGGTTTACATATTGTCAGCATTTGGCGACGCCGGTATTTTTGAGCCTGAACTTTGTTTGAATTTATGCGAACATGATCTTCCCGATTGGCAACACCCAGGAACAACCGCTTTAATCATCACAGCACTTCAAAAACAAAAAAATTTATCTCTTTTTCAAGAGTCAGAGAACGCTCTGATTTCCGAATTTATCAAAAAGAAAAATGATTGGCTTGTTTCTGTTCGAGAAAACGGCTGCTGGAAATATCCTGCGACCAGCAATTTGGTTCTTCATGCGCTCATTTTATGCGATCAAAAAAGAAAGGCTTTAGATTCTCTTTCTTGGCTGATTCAGTCTCAAAAAGAAAACGGATCCTGGGAAGATAATATCAATACAACGGCTTTATCCCTTTTGACACTTTAGAAATTAACATCCAAATCATTTTAATTCAACTCTTTTTATTCATTCATCATTTGGAAAGGTATTTCAATTCAGAAAGAGTCATACATCCGCAAATACATTGTTTTCAATTTTCATAATTGAGGCAAAATCCTTTAATCAATCGAATCGGCTGGAAATCTGGTCAGGTAGACCAAATGGACTCTAGATCCGTTTAGCTGGGTTAGATTCCCGGGATTTCCGCATTTTCTTATTTATAGGCTAAATTACAGGCTAAAAAAACAGAGGGGAAGAATATGGATCGTCCGGTACTTGAAAAGCTTATCAAACAAAATGATGTTTGGCTTTCCAGAAAGGATGTTCTTCATGGCATTCAAAGATATGAGACATCTCAACGCAAGATCCGCATTTATACGGATTGCGGCGAAGTCATCGTTGCCAACAACTCCAGACGCAGTGCTTCTGCACGCTCTCTTCGCAACTCAAAATATAAAAAAGTCTGTAAAAAATGCAAACTTTCTGAAGAACGGATAAATCGTTTCGTTACAAAAAACTTTAATGATCTCGGCATCACATATGTTGATGTTGACGCCTCTAAAAAATCTGTCTCAAAAAAGGTTGGGAAGAAGGCAACGGCCAACATCATTCCGACACCAATTTCAAGTATGGCAACTTCGGAACCTCCAGTGTTGGAGGCAGTGCCGAATATTGTAACAGAAAAGAACACAGTTGAAAAGAATACGGCTGAAAAGAATACGGCTGAAAAGAACACAACCAAAAAAAATACAACAGAAAAAAAGACAGCGGAGACAAAACCCATGTCTGTGAAATATTCTCCATCACAAAAGAAAAGGCTTGAATCTTTATTAATCTCGGACGAGTTTGACTTGGAAAATGATGATTCGTTGCCGTCTTTTGAAGAATTGGAATCTCTTTTGGTCACGCGCCGAAAACAAGAGCTTTGCGACATTTATGCAAACAGCCGCGAGCATATGTTAGCCAAGTTAGAGCGTGACATTTCAGCATTTTTAATTTCAAAAGGATTTATTGAAATCAAATCCTCCATTTTAATTCCGGAAGAATACATTATCAAAATGGGCATTGACAAAGATATCGAATTATCAAAGCAAATTTTCAGAACCGACGGCGGAATGTGTTTGCGTCCGATGCTGGCACCGGTTCTTTACAATTATTTGCATCGCTTTGACAAAATTTTGCCGGACCCGATTAAAATATTTGAAATCGGTCCGTGCTATCGTAAAGAATCAGATGGCAGCAGCCATTTGGAAGAATTTACAATGGTGAATTTCTGTCACATGGGACAAGGCGTCAACCGAGAAAATTTGATTTCGTTACTCGACGAATTCTTAACTTTCTTAGGCATTGATTATACAATCGAAGGGGACGAATGTATGGTTTATGGCGCAACCGTTGATGTGATGCATGGCGACATGGAGCTCTCTTCGGCAGTTATCGGTCCGATTCCAATGGATATGGATTGGGGCGTTAACAAGCCGTGGATGGGCGCCGGATTTGGATTAGAGCGTTTGCTTAAAGCCCGGCACAAATTTAAAAACATTAAAAGAGGAAGCCGCTCTGAATATTACTATAACGGCATTTATACAAACTTATAAAAACGAGTTGAATCAAATGATATGTTTTGCATTGGGGGAAACATATGAAGAATTTCTTTTCAAAAATGAATGATACTGAATTAAACACGTTTATTGAGGACATCATTCAAAAAAAACCGATCACCGATGAAATAATTCGGGAAATGCTTTCTATTAATGACAAAGAAAGCCTGCAAAAAATGTATTTCGCCGCTTCCAAAGTCCGCGAACATTTTTTTTCAAAAGATATTTACATGTACAGCTTTGTTTATTTTTCCACATACTGTAAAAACAAATGCACATTTTGTTATTACAACGCTGCCAATAAAATCGATCGCTATCGTTTAACTCCGGAAGAGCTGCGCATCATGTGCGCTCAGCTCAAGGATGAAGGTGTTCACATGATTGATTTGACAATGGGCGAAGACCCGCATTTTCACAATCATCCCGAAAATCTTTTGGAATTTGTCCGCATTACAAAAGAAGTGACCGGACTACCCGTCATGGTCTCTCCAGGTGTTGTCGATGATGATTTTATCAAAGCGTTAAAAAAGGAAGGCGCCGACTTTTTTGCGCTTTATCAAGAAACCTATCAAAAAGAGCTTTATGAAAAATTGCGCGCCGGTCAATCTTTTGAAGGACGCATTCATGCCAGAAATACAGCTAAAGACATTGGTATGTGCATCGAAGACGGGTTACTTACCGGTTTTTCAAAAATGAAAATTTCGGGCGGCGAAGAAATCAATTCGGTCACTGCGGATGATATTGAATCTGCAATTGTTTCAATAAGAGGTATGCAAAAAAATAATCCGGATCAAGTGCGTGTCATGACATTTGAACCGCAGCCCGGAACACCGCTTGCAGAAACAATTCAAGCGCCCGATTTGATGGAGCTAAAAATAATTTCAGTCCTCCGATTCGTATTTCCGGATCGCTTTATTCCGGCGTCTTTAGATGTTGCCGGCATTGACGGCATGGTTTTGCGCATTAACGCCGGCGCAAACGTTGTCACATCAATTATTTCTTCCGGTTCAAAACTCGAAGGCGTTGTTAATTTTGACCGCGATGTTTCGCTTGAAGAACGCAAAAGAGATGCAAAAAGTGTTGTTGAAAGATTGAAAGAAATGGGACTTCAGCCCGGAAGCCAAAAGGAATTTGAGGCATATTTAAAACGCAATCAATGAACTAATTCTCAGATGCGGTTGAAAAAGCGAAGTGATGAAGAGTAACGAATAATGAAGAGTAACGAATAATGAAGAGTGACGAATAATGAAGAGTGACGAATAATGAAGAGTGACAAATAATGAAGAGTGACAAATAATGAAGAGTGACAAATAATGAAGAGTGACAAATAATGAAGAGTGACAAATAATGAAGAGTGACGAATAATGAAAATCGTTTACCTTGGACCCGAAGGGACCTTTACAGAGCAAGCAGCAAACCGTTTTGCAAAATCAATGGATGACATCCAATCAGATTTTTCGCTTTCTCCGCTTGCCACAATCGAAGACGTTTTTGAAGCTGTTGAGAGCAAGGGAGCTGACTACGGCGTCGTACCGATCGAAAATTCGATCGAAGGAGCAGTGAACACAACAATTGACACGCTGATTTTTGATTCCAA
>WRNK01000108.1 GCA_009776675.1 Methanimicrococcus sp. | reverse complement strand
TCTTTATTTTCATTTTGACCTTTCGGTATATTCAAAATTTTTCATTTATCTCAAAAAAATTGTTTTACCTTAAAAATGTTTTATTCGTTTTTTAAATACTAGAACATCTTTTTTAAGACGTCACATTTTTATTGAAATTTCTCTTCAAAGGATGTTTGCTTCGATGCCTGATCATGTTCCTTCCAAACCTATTGAAACGTCTGAAACGCTCCCTTCGCTTTCTAAAGAAGGCATGCGCGTCACCATTATCGGAATGGTCACAAATATTATTTTAACGATTATCAAAATTATTGTCGGTTTTTTCGGTCACAGCGCCGCTTTAATTGCAGACGGCATTCATTCTTTATCGGATTTGTTAAGTGATTTTGTTGTCATTTTCAGCATCCGTCTGTCAGCGCTTCCGCAAGACGAGTCGCACAATTATGGACACGGAAAAATTGAGACATTGGCATCAGCTGTTGTCGGAATCATGCTTGTCGTTGCCGGCGCCTACATTTGTTATGGGGGCGGCATTGAAATTTATCATTTCATTCAAAATGTTCCGATTGAAAAACCGATGACAATTACATTTCTTGCAGCTCTTTTTTCTATTATTGTCAAAGAATTGCTTTACCAATACACACATCGCATCGCAAAAAAATTGGACAGCGATATGATTGAAGCCAATGCTTGGCATCACAGAACGGATGCCTTTTCATCCATCGGCGTTGCGGTAGGAATCGGTGCAGCCATATTGCTTGGTGACAAATGGGCGGTTTTGGACCCGATTATGGCGGTCATTCTGTCGCTTTATATTGTTTATATTGGTTTAAAAATTCTTTATAAAAGCATCAACGATCTGATGGAAGCCTCTTTAAGCCCTGAAATCAATGCGGAAATCGAATCCATTATCATAAGTTGTGACAATGTTTTGAATTGCCATTCTTTAAAAACAAGAAAAATCGGCAGCCATAAAGCCATTGAAGCTCATATCATGGTGGACGGGGACATGAAAATTAAAGATGCGGCCGGTATTCAAAAAAATGTCGAAAACTGTTTAAAAAGCAAATATGGGCGGAGTACCCACGTCATCATCAAAGTCGAACCATTTTTGCCCAATAAAGTTGTTCGGGAAAAGCATATCATTGAAGAAAGGCTGTAAAGGTTGTTTTGTTGGAGCTGAGGATACGAAGAACCTCGAGGAATTGAAAGGCAAAAAGATCCCAAGGATTTGAAATCTGAGGAATCAAAAGAACCGGCAGAACCGAAGGAACCAATGAATATCGGCTTTTCCAATACTATTTTATATCTAAAGTTCTCTTTGATAAATTCCAAAATAGAATATGTTTCTGAATTTTGATTCAGTCTTTATTTTTCTTATTTTAAAGTGATTATTATGGTAAAAAAACCGCAAACTTTAGCTGAAAAAATCATCAGCGGCCGTGCCGGTAAAGATGTTTATGCCGGCGACATCACTCTTGTTGATGTCGATGTCACTGCCGTCCAAGACGGGACGGGTCCGCTTGCTGTTCAGCAGCTTGAAAAAATGAATCTGGTTCAAGCCGCAAATCCGAAAAGAACCGTTCTTTTCATTGACCATGCCGCACCAAGCCCGCAAAAAGATTTGTCAAACGCACACACGATTCTTAGGATGTTTTCTAAAAAAACAGGTGCACAGCTTTCTGAAGCCGGCGAAGGTGTCTGCCACCAGCGTCTCATTGAATCTTATGTCAATCCGGGCGAAGTTCTCATCGGCGCCGATTCTCATACCTGTACATCAGGAGCTCTTGGCGCTTTTGCAACCGGCATGGGATCGACTGATGTTGCTGTCGGAATCGCTCTGGGCAAAACTTGGTTTCGCGTTCCTGAAACATTTCGAATCAACGTCACCGGCAAATTCCAAAAAGGCGTTTATGCCAAAGATTTGATTCTTCATTTAATCGGTCTCATCGGTGCCGACGGAGCCACCTATAAAGCCCTTGAATTTAGCGGTGACACCGTCAAAAACATGACCATGTCTGAAAGATTTACATTGGCAAATATGGCCGTCGAAGCCGGCGCCAAAGCCGGTCTTTTTGAAACCGACGAAACGACGCGCGCTTACTTAAAAGAACATGGCCGCGGCGACAAGTATAAGGAAATCAAAGCTGATGTCGGTGCTGTTTATGAGCGTGTCATCGATATTGATGCTTCCAAATTGGAGCCGACGATTTCAAAGCCACACACCGTTGACAACACCGCCGTTGTCGGAGAGGTTGCCGGTACCAAAATTGATCAAGTCTTTATCGGAACGTGTACAAACGGCAGAATTGATGATCTTGAAATTGCGGCGCGCATTCTTGAGGGCAAAAAGCGTCATCCTGACACGCGTTTGATTGTTGTTCCGGCTTCAAAAGATATTTTCTTGGAAGCGGTTCAAAAAGGATATATTGAAACTTTCATCAAAGCCGGTGCAATCATTATGGCGCCCGGATGCGGGCCTTGTGTCGGTGTTCACGAAGGCGCCTTGGCAGACGGCGAAGCTTGTCTTGCGACCCAAAACCGCAATTTCCAAGGTCGTATGGGCAATACGGAAGGATTCATTTATCTTGGGTCTCCGGCAGTTGCCGCCGCAACCGCCATTTTCGGTGTCATTACTGATCCGCGAGAGGTGATTTAAATGGACGCCATTTACAAAGGAAACGCCTTCAAATTCGGCGACGACATCAGTACCGATCACATTGCCCCTGGCCGCCTCTTTCATTTAAGAACAAATCTTCCCGAACTTGCAAAACACGTTTTGGAAGACGCTGACCCTGAGTTTGCCAAAAAAGTCCAAAAAGGCGATTTTGTTGTCGCCGGAAACAATTTTGGTCTCGGCTCTTCTCGTGAGCATGCTCCCACAATCATTAAAATGGCAGGCGTCAGTGCGGTTTTGGCAAAATCATTCGCCCGCATTTTTTACAGAAATGCGATTAATGTCGGTCTTCCGGTTTTGATTTGCGACACTGATAAAATCGGCGAAGGCGATCAGCTTGAAGTGGATTTAGCAGGCGGAACCATTAAGAATGTCACAAAAAATGTTGAACTCACTTTTTCTCCGCTGCCGGCAGCAATGATTACCATTTTAAACGATGGCGGATTGGTTGCCCACATCGAAAAGAACAAAGGATTCAAGTTTGACTGAAAAAATAATATTTGATTTTGGCTATTGACATGAACTTGTCGATAGCTTTTTTTTCTTTTCATTTATTTTCATTTTTTTGTTTTTCGTTTTTTTGTTTTTCATTTTTTTGTTTTTTCGTTTCTTCGATTTTTTGATTTGATTTTTTGATTTGATTTTGAAAATGGATATATACTTAAATGTTTGAGTGTGTATCTTTTTATTTTAAAAATGACTGATTTAGTCAAATGTTTTGTCAATTTATTTTATCAAATTATTTTGGTTGAAAATTATGAAAGCGGATCGTTTTGTGATTACGGTAATTGGTGTCGATACTGTCGGTATTGTTGCAGGCGTCACCGGTGTGATGTCTGAATTTGGTGTCAATATTGTTGATATTCGCCAAACGTTGATGGATGATATTTTTACAATGCTGATGATCGGCGAGGTCAAAAATGCGAATTTTGTTTTGAAAGATTTTCAGGACAAAATGGCTGAAACCGGCAAGAGGCTTAAAGTTGAAATCCGCGTTCAGCATGAAGATGTTTTCAGATATATGCACCGCATTTGAGGAGGCGTTTTTATGTATATCACTTCTGAGGAAATTCTCCAAACAATCGACATGGTTCGAATGGAACATTTAGATATTCGCACCATCACAATGGGAATCAGCCTGCGTGACTGTTCTCATCCGGATATGGATGTTTTTAATCAAAATATTTATGAAAAAATTACCGGCAAAGCTGCTGATTTGGTGCGCACTGTTGAAGAGGTTCAAGACCTCTACGGGATTCCAATCATTAACAAACGTATTTCTGTAACGCCCATTGCAATTGTCGCAGAAGCCTGTAAAAACCCTGATTTCGTGTCTGTGGCTCAAACCATGGATAAGGCTGCCAAAAAAGTTGGCGTTGATTTTATCGGCGGTTTTGGGGCTCTGGTGCAAAAGGGGATGACTTCGGGTGACAAACGATTAATTGATTCGATTCCCGAAGCTTTGGCATGTACAGATAAAGTCTGTTCTTCCGTCAATGTTGCCGGAACCAAAGCCGGCATTAATATGGATGCTGTTGCCCTAATGGGTAAAATTATTAAAAAGACGGCTGAAAAAACGGCTGATAAAGACAGTCTTGGCTGTGCCAAACTTGTTGTTTTTGCAAACGCGCCGGATGACAATCCGTTTATGGCCGGCGCTTTTCATGGGATCAGCGAGGCGGATTGCATTATCAATGCCGGTGTCAGCGGACCGGGTGTTGTCAATTCGGCGCTTCGCCGTTTGAAAAACCCGACGCTCGGTGAGATTTCCGAAGAAATTAAAAAAACAGCGTTTAAAATTACAAGAATGGGCGAAATGGCTGCGCGCGAGGTTTCCAAGCGTTTGGATATTGATTTCGGCGTTGTTGACATTTCGTTAGCGCCGACGCCTGCTGTTGGAGACAGTGTCGCTGAAATTTTGGAAGCGATGGGGCTGGAACGCTGTGGTACGCACGGTACAACGGCCGCTTTGGCGCTTTTGAATGACGCTGTTAAAAAGGGAGGCGCTATGGCTTCTTCTTCCGTAGGGGGACTGAGCGGCGCCTTTATTCCGGTCAGCGAAGATGCGGGAATGATTCGGGCTGTTGAAGATCAGGCGCTGTCGCTTGAAAAATTAGAGGCGATGACGTGTGTTTGTTCTGTCGGCCTCGATATGATTGCCGTTTCAGGAGATACGCCTGAATCAACATTGTCTGCCATTATTGCAGATGAAATGGCGATCGGCGTTATTAATAAAAAGACAACAGCTGTTCGCATTATTCCGGCGATCGGGAAAAAGGTCGGTGATTTTGTCGAGTTTGGCGGTTTGCTCGGGCGCGCACCTGTAATGAAAGTTTCGGATTACAGTTCTGAAGAATTTATAAAAAGAGGCGGACGCATTCCGGCACCGATTCAGTCATTGACAAATTAATTTTGATAAATAAAAACTGAAAGAAGATAGAATTAATAAAATAAAAACTGAAACAAGATAGAATTAATAAAATAAAAACTGAAACAAGATAGAATTAATAAAATAAAAACTGAAACAAGATAGAACTAATAAAATAAAAAAAGAAAAAAA